>DATNRD010000678.1:0-22056 GCA_036703665.1 Candidatus Obscuribacterales bacterium | reverse complement strand
ACAGCGCGATGGCTTCCTCCCACTTCTTCTCCTGCTGCAGTGCCACCGCCTTCTTGAAAGAGTCTTCGGCTTCCTTGATCTTGGCCAGTTCCGCCTCGGACTTGATTTTGATCGTCGCTTTGGGATCCGCGCTCAGAGCCTTGATGCGGTCCTTTGCGGGACCGGCGTATTGCCCGGACGGCGCCTCAGCGAGGTATTTCTTGTACATATCGATCGCCTGCGTGGCACGGTCATAGTGCTCATCGATGACACCCATCAAATACAGGTTGTTCACCTGCCCTTTGGGATCGATTTCGATTGCCTTCTGATACGCGTCGCGCGCCTTCGCATAATCCTCGCGGGCGTAGTAGGCACCAGCGAGGTTGAACCACAGCGTGGCGTTCTTGGGCCTGAGCGCGATGACTTGCTGATAGAGATCAATTGCCGAGGCGTAATCCTTCTCCTGGTGTTTCTTTACCGCGCGCTCGAGAATTGGTGATGCCTTGGTCTCGTATGCGGCTTCCAGCGCTTTCTTGTAATCCTCGTTCTTGGGATCGAAAGAGATTGCTTGACGGTAAGCAGCAATGGCCTGGTCGAGATCCTTCTTGGCCTGGAACGTCGCTCCCATGCTGAAGTAGGCTGCCGCGTTGTGCGGGTCGGCCTTGATCAATTCCTGGTATTTTGCTATCGCTTCATCAAACTTACCTAGTTTAAATAAATCCGCGGCTTCCTTGGACATGGAGGCGATCTGCTTCAATTCTTTGGCTTCTTGCGATGCCTTTATCCCCTGCTTGGCCGCCTGGTTGTTTGGATCCAGCGCCAGAGCCTTGTTGTACGCCTCGACCGCTCTGTCGAAGTCTTCCTTCTGCTGATAGGCGGAGCCAATGTTCACCCAGATGGTCGCGTTGCGTGGATCTTCCTCCAGTGCTTTCATGTACTCGGCAATGGCCTGGTCGTAGAGCTTGCGCGTTTGCAGGTCTACGCCCGCGTTAACGTGCTTGGCGATGGCTGCCTTATGCCTCTCTTCGGCCAGCCCGGCGAGCAGTCTTTTGGCGGTGGCGTTGTTCTTGTCGAAGAAAAGGGCTTGCTTGTACTCCGCCTCGGCCTGGGCAAAATCTCCTCTGTATTGAAATGCCTGCCCCAGCCCGATGTGGTTCTCGGGCGCGGTGGGGTTCTCCTTGAGCGCTTCTTCCCAGCCGGTCACCAGGGCATCTAGAACTTCGGTGTCGTCCGGCTTCAACTGCAGGGCTCTGCCATAGGCGGCGATGGCGTTGGGAAGATCTTTTTTAGCCTGGTATGCCTGACCCAGCTTGACCTGAAGCTCGGCAGTGTCACCGGTCCTGGTGGCAGCCTTGTACTCCTCTATTGCCTTGTCGACTTCGTCGCGCACCCTGAAGACATCGCCGAGCTTCATATGTATGTTGGCGTCGTCCTTGAGCCGGAGTGCTTCCTTGTACTCGATTATCGCGCCCTGAAAGTCGCCGGCCAGCCGCGCCTGGTCTGCCAGCTCCACCCTGTCCTTGAAAGACTTCGGGTTTTTGCGCATGAGGGTGATGATGCCCTCCAGGTTCTGCAAGGTGGTGGCATTGTTGGGATTGAGATAGAGAGCCTTGTGGAATTGCTTTATTGCCTCCTTCGGGTTGTTCTGGAGCTGCAGGCCGTAGTTGTTGTAGGCGATGGCCAGGTTCTCTTTAGCCAGTTGGTAGGAAGGATCTAGCTTCAGTGCCTGCTCGAACTTGGTGATGGCCAGCTGGAAATTGCCGGCGTTGAGGGCCTTTACGCCTTCGTTGTTGAGCTCGACTACCTGGGTAGAGGCGGCCAGGGCCGGAGGCAAGGATGGCGTGCCGCCCGCCAGGCAGACCAACCAAAAGCCGGACAGAGCCAGCGCCATCGATCTGCGGAGCCTGAAAGCGATTTTGCCGTTCACCACCTGGTGTCTACCTCTTGGGATGTGAGCGCGCTGGCCGTACGCCCATCCGGAAGCTGCCCGATCGAACCGGACAACCCAACTATGGATTCTAATTGATTGTCCGCTATGGCGACACCGGGAAACTCCCGGAGCTTACCAAAGTGTAAGACCGGTTAGCTTCTCTGGCCGCGCACGGCTGCCTGACATCATCAGATGCGGTATGCCTTCTTTTGTTCCCGGCAATAAGGCGCCTGCCCCTTGTTGGAGCGGCGGGGGCGCGGCGCTGCCGCTCGGGCGGCGCACAATCTGACCCCGAACGGCGGTGAGCCAGGGTAGGTGAGCGTTCCCTTCCTACTGCTGCAGGTTAACCGATATCGGTTAACCTGCAACGCAACAGCCCGCTAGCCCCCTGCAGTCAGGCCTGCCACGGTCTGCCTTGTCTCAGGCTTCCGGCTCGATCAAGCCGTAATTGCCATCGCGGCGATGGTAGACCGTGTTTACCTGGCCGGTTTCCGAGTTGATGAACATGAAGAAGTCATGACCGAGGAGATCCATGTGGCTGCAAGCCTCCTCCGGGGTCATCGGTTTTAGTGGAAAGCGCTTGGAGCGCACGATCTTCGGCCCTTTTTCCTCGGTGGCTATCGCCTTGCTGACCGCCTCATCGGTATCAGGCTCGGGGCTGACGTCGATTGGGATGGTGATGATCGGTCGTTCCTTGGTCTTGTTGCCCTTGTGCCAGTACCGTGTCTTGTACTTGCGTAGTTGCCGCTCAATCTTGTCGGCAACAAGATCGATGGAGGCGTACATATTCTCGGTTGACTCTTCACCTCGAATGATATTGCCGTTTACCTTTATCGTCACCTCGGCCGTCTGGCTGTTGGCGATCGACGGGTTCTTAGCCACGCTCAACAGCGCCTGTACTTCTAGCGGGTGATCAAAGTGCTTCTGCGCGCGCTGGAGCTTGTCAATCAAGTACTCCTTTAGCGCCGGTGTCAGGTCGATATTACGTCCGGTTACGACGACGTGCATGAGCATACCTCCGCTGTACCGGTGAAAGTCCGGAAGCAAACCAATGAAAGTGTAGGTTGCACAAACTACGAGACGTCAAGCGTCAGATCCTTCGAATCGACGGCTGCAAAGGACGCGGCCTGCTCGATTGTCACTCTTTTCAACGGTACCCATAGGATAGCATCGAATTGCCGGGAGCACCCATATTTAATCGAGCCGCACCACTGTACTTTGCCAGCCTTTCCTAACTCCAATCTACCCCAACTGGGCTCAACTAACACCCTGGGAAACGTTTTGCCTGCAAGCGACCGTTATCTCAGCGAAGCCCAGCCCGGGCCTGCAGGACCATCTCGGCAGCATCCAGGTAGTTGAGCGCGCCGGCACGCTGTTCGCCAGGCTGAGCTGCCTCCGCGCGGGCGGGCGGAACAAGCCAGCGGTCCGGGCGCTGTTTGACCCGGGCGTGTCTCTTGAACGAGTGACCTGGTCCCTCAGATTGAAGCTCCACCAGCCCGGCGATCACGGACAGTGCCTCGCCCGAGCCGATGGGGGACTCGAGATCCCACTGCCCGATCTCTGGATCGCCGGCAACCACGCCTGCGCTGACCAGCATCCTGTATGCCTCCAGCCCGGATGGGTCCCTGGCATCGCCGGCGGTTGGAGCGGAAACCACGGCCCCTTCGGTGCTTACATGCAGGCGTCGTGCCATGGGCCGGTAAAGCTGGTGAACGGCAAGCTTGTAGAACTCTCCACGCGATACGGGCCGGGAAGGGTCGTTGTCAGGCGGGCAGCGGAGCGCCCCTGACCGCACGAGGCCTTTGAACGCCGCCAGGCGAAAGCGCGCGTTTTCGGGGAAGAAATCCGGGTAACGCGCAAGCGCGGCCAACTGATCCGGTGTCGGCCTGTGGTTGGGATACAGGCTGGCACTTGTGGCCTCCGCTGCTTTGCACGCCCTGAGAAACTGATCGATCTCCGTTGCGCCTGTACCCATGCCGTCACCGATGACATGAATCTCCGCATGAGCGCTGCCAGTCAGCTGCCTGACCTTCTGGATGGTTGTCGACGTGTAGGTGTAGGCGTCCAGGCTCTGGCGCCGCCCGCCCCAGTACGCCATGGGCGCAATGACGTCGTAATACCGCGGCAGGAGTGTCCACGGTGTTCGAGCCACCTCCGGTGCCTTGTTCAGCGGGCTGAAGACGACCGCCATCATCGGGTAGTTTGGGCCGAGAGCCCGCCTTAGCTCCTGGCTGTAGAGCTCGACCCGCCAGCGCTCCAGATTTTTCTCCAGGTTCGGTGCGATGCCGTCGATCCCTTCGCCTTGTGGGCTCCTGTAGCGAGCCGCCGCGATCATTTTGGCGGCGTCGCCCTTGGGATCCACGAGTTCCGCAAACGACCAGGCGATTACCCTTATCCCTTGACGATGGCAGGCCTCGATCACGGCGCCCAGCTTCTCGGCGTGTGGAAGGGCGTCAGTGTTGCTGCGGGAGGTCTGAATGAAAAGATTGCGGATGCCGTGCGCGCGCAGGCGGGAACAGTAGACATCGAGGTCCCCCTCCGGGTAGTGCCATATGTTGACCCAGATCCCGGGGCCGTCGGCGATGCCGGCCGGTGCCGGGTCGAAAGCCCCGGCGGAGCCGGATGCGAACAGCAGCATAAAAAGACAAAAAAGGAGCGCTGGCAGCCCGGCAGCAATCTTCATGGATACCTGAACTTTCTAGTTACCCTGGTACGCCTGATTTCAAGGACAATAAAACAATTATAGATACTGACAACCGGCTTGGGCGCCTGCCAAGCGTTGAAAACGCCACGGGCAGCCAGGCAGAGCAATTTTCAGGCCGTCAGGGGTGGGCTGGACGGTCGCCTTTTGTCTGGCAAATTCTGCGGTTTTTCGGCCTGGAATATGAAGCGGGAGGCTCTGGGGGTGCTGACGGATGCTCGTCCGGGACGAGCCGGGAGTGCGCGGCGCCGGTCGGGAACGTGGACCGCCCATACAATATTGAGCGAAGCACAGTTGCTCAGGGAGTCCGATGTGAAGATTGCGTTGGCGCAGGTAAATCCGACAATCGGTGACATAGATGGAAATGTCGACAGGATCTTGACTTTCGCGCGCAAGGCCCGGGATGGAGGGGCGGCACTGGCTGTATTCCCCGAGCTTGCCGTGTGCGGCTATCCACCTATGGACCTGCTTTTCAAGGAGAGCTTCGTGCACGCCAATCTGGCCGGTCTCCACCGTGTCAAGCAAGCGGTGTCCGGCATCGCTGTCGTGGTTGGCTTCGTCGATATCAATCCGGGGGCGGGGCGCCCGCTTTTCAACGCCTGCGCGCTCATCGCCGACGGTCAGATAAAGGCCGTCCAGCACAAGACGCTTCTGCCTACTTATGATGTTTTCGACGAGGACAGGTATTTCGAGCCGGCCTCGACCTACGCGGCCTGTTCGGTCGGTGGCCAGGCGCTGGGCCTGTCCATTTGCGAGGACATCTGGAACTACAAGGAGCTCTACCCTCGCCCGCGCTACCAGGTCGATCCGATGGAAAAGATCGTGGCCCTCGGTGTCAGGGCGCTGATTAATATCTCTGCTTCGCCGTTCACGGCCGCCAAGCACCACATAAGGCATGAGCTTGTGCGCAATCAGGCGTTGCGCCACGGGTTGCCGGTCATTTATGTCAATCAAGTCGGTGGCAATGACGAGCTCATCTTCGACGGGCGGAGCATCGCCGTCGACTCAGACGGGCGACTCATCGCCAGGGCCGCCGCTTTTGAGGAGGATCTGGTCTTTGTCGATCTGGATTCAGGAGAGGGCGATGTGCGGGAGTCGCCCGAGGATCCCACTGCCAATACATATCTGGCGCTGGTTCTGGGGACGCGCGATTACATGAGCAAGTGCGGCTTCGGCAAGGCTGTTATAGGGCTGTCCGGTGGCATCGACTCGGCCGTCACTTGCGCTGTGGCCTGCGCGGCTGTGGGTCCACAGAACGTTGTCGGTGTCTTAATGCCTTCACCCTACACCTCGCCCGGCAGCCTGGCCGATGCAAGAAAGCTGGCGGAGACGCTGGGGATCGAGCTGAAGGTGATTCCCATCGAGGAGCCGATGGCCTGCTATGACCGGTTGCTCGAACCTGTTTTCCGCGGCACCAAACCCGACGTGACCGAGGAAAACATACAGGCCCGCCTGCGGGCGGTCATTCTCATGGCGCTGTCCAACAAGTACGGCTACCTGGTGCTCACCACCGGCAACAAGTCGGAGCTGGCCGTCGGCTATTGCACGCTTTACGGTGACATGTGCGGCGGGCTGGCGGTAATATCCGACCTGCCGAAGATGATGGTCTATGACCTGGCCCGCTACATCAACGAGCGCGAGGGCAAGGAGGTAATTCCCGAGTCGACCATCGAGAAGCCGCCATCGGCGGAGTTGAAGCCCAATCAGAAGGACCAGGACGTGCTGCCCCCGTATGTGGTGCTGGACGGCATAATCAATGCATATGTCGAACAGAGGAAGAGTGTTCGCGACATCATAGCGCTGGGCTACAGGCCGGAGGTGGTGATGGAGGTGATAAACCTGATCGACAGGAACGAGTACAAGCGCCATCAGGCTGCTCCCGGCTTGAAAGTCACGGCTCGCGCATTTGGCTTCGGCTGGCGTATGCCGATTGCTCAGCGTTTCCGCGAAAGTTTGACTTAAGCGCTCCGTCCTCGCGCACAAATCCTCCGCGCGGCAAGCGGGCGCCCCTCTTAAGGCTCGGTTGAGTTGATAGGTAGCACTGTCTTGACGAAGTGTGTAGGGGTCGACCCCGCTCGACCCGTTGGCGCGGGGCAAGCGCGGTCGGCAGGCGCGGCATGGCGCGCCCCTACAGGCTCCGCGCTGTACTCCGGCAGTGTTATGCTAGGGACGTGCGCCGGGCTGAGGAAGGATCATGGGCAGGGACGAAGAGGAAATCAAGGAGAAGCTGGCCGAACTCGAGGCGTCGTTGTTGCAGGAGTCCGAGGCGCAGCATAAGCTCATCGTCCCTGCCAAGTCTGCCGAGCTTGTTTCCTCCGGGCAGGGCGCGGTTAGTGTCGACGATGTGAAGTCGGACCTGTACCTGATTGGCGGCTTCGCGCTGCTGCTTCTGGGTATTTTCATGGTCATGCATCACGTCCAGGTCGGCACCGGGGTGATGAGCTGGTTCGGCTTTGGCGGGCGGGGTTTCGGCTTAATTATGATTCCGCTCGTTCTCGGCATCGGTTTCTTGATCTACGATTACAAGAACCGGTTCGGCTGGGTCATCACAGCTGCCAGCCTGGCGCTCGTGCTCTTTGCCGTATTGTCTCAGCTAGTCATGTGGTTCCCGCACATCTCGCTGCTTGGGCTGTTGCTTATGCTTTTACCGTTTGGCGCCGGCGGGGCCTTCATAGCCAGGGGGATCCAGTCGAAGAAAACGAAATAGGTCTCGATGAGGCAAGCAAAACAAATAATCCTGAAAAAGAAGGCGTCCGGCGTCGCTTTCCTTATGATCGACTGCCCCGGGCGCGTAAACCTTCTGACCGCCTCGGTGATGAGCGAGATGGAGGATGCTCTAGAGCAAGTAGCTGGGGACCCGGATGTGAAGGCGGTCTGTCTGGTCTCTGGCAAGTCGGACACCTTCATCTCCGGAGCGGACCTGCACGAGATTGTGAACATGCGTGCCCAATCAGAAGCATACGAGATGTCGCGCAGGGGTCAGGCAGTGCTTGCCAGGCTCAGGCGGCTCCGACGGCCTGCCGTGGTCGGCATACACGGCAGCTGCCTGGGCGGCGGCCTCGAGCTTGCCCTCTGGTGCCACCGGCGGATAGCCACCGATCACCCCGAGACCGTGCTGGGGCTGCCGGAAGTGAAACTGGGGCTCATTCCTGGGCTGGGCGGCACTCAACTGTTGCCGCGTCTGGTTGGCTTGAGGACGGCGCTTGAGCTCATCCTCTCGTCGGAGCCGGTAAGTGCCAGGCGGGCAGTGGAGATTGGTCTGGTGGACGATCTTGTCGCCCCCGATCACTTCATGGCGCGCCTGGAAAAGGAGGCTCTGTCGTTGGTGGCAGGCGGCTACGACGAGCGGGCTGCTGCCGACGATCTAGGACCAGAGAAGCAGAAGTCTCTGTTTGCCATGATGGAACGCTCGGTTCGCATAAAGACAAAAGGTCAGTATCCGGCTCCCAGCAGGGTGCTTAAGGTGATCAGAGACGGCCTGTCAATGCCGCTTGAGCAGGCGCTGGAGCTGGAGGCCGCGGCTTTTGGCGAGCTGGCTGCCGGCGAGGTTTCCCGCAACCTCATTCACCTGTTCTTTTCCAGCGAGTTTGCCCGGCAGTCGGCAGTGTCTCTGGCCAGAGACGATCGTTACGGACGCGTTGGCACAGTAGCCATAGTGGGCGGCGGCACGATGGGCGCCGGCATCGCTCATATCGCCGCTGAAGCCGGCCTGAACGTGGTCGTAAAGGAGGCTGATGCCGAAAGGCTGGCTGCCTCGATAAAGTCGATCAGCGCGCTCTTCCAGCGCGCCAGTCAGCGCCTCAAGCTCGGTGCCGAGGAGATTGCCTGCCGGCTCGGCAGGGTTCGCCCCGCCGGCAGTTGCCAGGAGCTTGCCGGAGCTGACCTGGTAATAGAGGCAGTCTTTGAGGACACGGACACGAAGGTGGCGGTGCTCAATGAGGTGGCTGCGGCAGTCGGGCCGGACTGCGTGCTGGCCACCAATACCTCGTCGCTTTCGATTGCCCGGATGGCTTCAAGGCTTAGTCAGCCAGAGAGGTTTCTCGGCATTCACTTCTTTCATCCCGTGGACAAGATGCCGCTGGTCGAGGTCGTAACCCACCCCGGCACCAGTCTGCAAACCGTCGCGACAGCAACGGCGCTTGTTGCCAGGTTGGGCAAGACGCCGGTGGCAGTGGCGGACGGGCCGGGATTTCTGGTCAACAGGCTGCTTTGCTGCTACATCCTGGAGGCGGGCAGGCTGGCTGAGCAGGGCGTTCCGCTCAATTGGATCGATGAGGCGGCGGTGGACTTCGGCATGCCCATGGGTCCGCTGGCGCTGCTCGATGAGGTGGGGCTGAACGTGGCCTTCAAGGTGGCTGCCGTCCTGCACGAGGGATTCGGCGCGAGATATGCACCGCCGGCGGTGCTGGCCAGAGTGGAGGCGCTGGGCCTGGGCGGCAAGAGAACCGGGGTGGGCATCTATCTCTGGGATGACTCCGGCAAGCGCCTGGCCGTCAACCCGAGCCTGATACAGGACATAGGGCTTTCGACAAGCGACGACAGGCCGCCCCCGGAGATCTCTTCGGAGCTGACCGAGCGCCTCATACTGCCGATGGTGGACGAGGCGGCCCGCTGCCTGGAGGAGAAGATCGTCCGCAAGGCCAGGGAGATCGATCTGGCCATGGTCATGGGCATAGGTTTCCCGGCGTTCCGCGGCGGACTGCTCCGCTATGCGGACAGCCTCGGCATAGGGCGCGTGCGCCGCCGCCTGGAGAAGGTTTACGAGCAGGCCGGAGGTGGGCGCTCGGTCTGCGACCTCATCGTCAGAATGGAAGCGGACGGCCGGCGCTTCTATGCTGGAGCCGACCGGGCAAGCTCCGCCCCACAGGGGGCTGGCGGAAAGGCACATTCTTCGGGCTTGGCGGCGGCGGAGGGATAGATGTCCTCGAGCTGCCCGCAAAAGAGACTCTTTGTCGGCACCTTCTTGTCGGCGGACCAACAGAAGCTTCTGGGTGAGCTTAACAGGTACGGCGAGCGGCTCACGGCTGCCTGGGGATGCCGCCTGCGCTGGGTGAAGCCGGCCAAGCTGCATATGACCTGGCTGTTTCTGGGTAGCGTGAACCCCGAGCTTATCTCGCAGATTCGCGCTCGCCTGGGCGGGATTGCCGCCGAGCACCGGAGCATGGCTGTGGCATACGACCGCCTGGAGTTCTGGCCGGACGCGCGCCGGCCCAGGCAGCTGGTCATGACACCGGCGGCGGTGCCGGAGCCGGTCGGCCCGCTGGCGGCATCCGTAAGGAGCCAGCTGAAGGAGTTCACAGCCAAACCTGACGAACGCGCGTTCCGGCCGCACCTTACCTTGCTGCGTTTCGACAGGGGCAGCTCCTCTGCCCGCGCGGCCGGCGCACCGGCGCGCCTGGCCGTGCCGGAGTGGCTGGATACCTCCGGCTTCCTGCCGCTGGTGCACCGCATAGGCGAGATCGCCCTTATAGAGAGCCATCTGGGCAAGGGTGCCGACGAATACGAGATGCTCGCGTGCTTTCCGCTGGGCGGGTGACGGCCGCGGGGGCTACTGCAGCTCGGGCTGATCGATGCGTTCTCCGCTGTTGATGGACTGGATCATCCGGTCTAGCTCGGCGCGCTCCCTGGGGGGCGGGTTGAGCTGGATGGCATTGGATACCGCTTCGCGGGCGTCTCTGTACTTCTTCTTGATGAACAGTATGTTGGCCAGCCTCTTCCATGCTCTCCAGCTCTGGCTGTTTAATCGCAATGCCGAGCGGTAGGCGTCCTCGGCGTCGTCTGGACTGCCGCCCTTTTCTTCTATGGCGCGACCGATCTCCAGATAGCAACGGTAATCGGATGGATAAAGAGCAAGCGCGGCACGGAACCGGGCGATGGCTTGATCCCACTGTTTGGACCTCATGAAGGCCATGCCGTTGGCGAACTCGGGGCGCGACGATTTCCATGCTTCGATGCTGCCCACGCCGGGGAATTCGTTGCCCGCCTCTCCGGCAAAAGCAGCCGGCAGGCAGACCGCCAGAGACAGTGCAACAACAAGCGCCAGGGAATTTTGCTTCATTTGCCTCACCGTTGTAGGGATTACCGTACGCCGCTTTGTAAGGGCTGATGAATGAAGTAATCGATTTTGCTGCCAGACGGTTCCGGCTCCCGCTCAGGCCTGGCAGCCTCTGCTGCCTCTGTCTGCCCGGCTGCCGGTGCCGGTGTGCCCCCGGAGCGTCCCGACGCCGGCTGGCCGAGCAGCATGCCGGCGGCTCTGGCATCTATTTCGATTGGCCCGCGCAGGGCTGGTTGCTCAAGCGTGGAAGCAGGGATATCAGAAACGGATTCTGGCGCCCCTGCTGCAATAGCCGCTGGTGGCACGGAGTTGTCGGAGCGCGGTGGCAGCGACTGCGGGGCTGTTGCCGGTGTGAGTTCGGCCGCCTGCGCTGCGCCCGTACCGGAAGGCGCGCGGTCCGGTGCCCTGAGCTGTCCGTGGATCTGCAGGTACGTACTGGCCACTGGCGACTCGCCCCGCCACCATTTCTCCGCATCGTCGCTCATCTTTTGCAACCGGGCCGCGAATGCCAGTGTGCGGAAGCGTGTCTTCTCCTTGAGAAAACCGTCCCAGTCGAAGCCGACCGGGTCCGTATGATCTCCCTGCTGCGCATACCTGTGGGTGATGACGTTGTCGTCGCTGACGTGGTAACGGTCTTGCAGGTAATGAACCAGGCGTATGACGGACGCTCGCTGCTCGGCGGTGTACGTTTGCCTGCCTGTGTGCACCATCTCGATGCCGATGCTATTGTCGTTGTTGATTCCCGGCAGCGTCTTGAATATGTTCAGGTGCACGGTGCCCAGGTCCGGATCGACCGCCTGATAGATCGTTCCGTCTCGCTCGACCACATACTGAGCGCCGGGGTGACGGCGCCCCATAGAGCTCCAGCTGTCGATCACTCGCTTTGCGTTCAAGGGGATGCCTGTTTCGGTGGAATGAACGACGACGTACTTGACCGGCTCTCGCCGCCAGAAGATGCCGCCCCGCATTGCGTAGTGCTGCGCTATGCCGGCGCGCACCAGCGCCCTGGCCGGGATATGGTCGGCTATGCCGCAAAGGAAGGAGTTGCGCACCTGCTGCGCTGCTTCCGGTGCCAGCGGCGTGCGGTCGAACTCCGGCGCCTTCAGCATGAAGAACTCCAGCGGGTATGCATAGCGCACCTTCGGGGCGCCTCTGACACGTCTGGATGCGTGGTGGTACCGGCGGTGCCTGCTGGAGGACACCTGACGGCGGCCAGTGCTTCTTCCGCGTGAAGCAGGCGCGGATGTCATGCGGCGCTTGCCCGCAGTCCCCCTGCGCAGCGACGGGGACTGGGACGGATGTATGACGTTGACCACAGCAGGCCTGGCCTCTGCGCTCTGCTGGGACGCTTTGGCGAGCGGCAGCAGAGCAGCGATCAACAGAGCCAGCAAAAAACTGTTGTACGATCCGGATACCATGACTGCCCCGTGCGGCGGACCACGCCCCAACTCGAGGATCAGGAGCGTAGCATCAGTGATGGCGCCCTGACCGCGCTAGTTCGATTATATTGTCCTTAATGCCACGCAAGCAACTAATTTAGTCAATCCAGCCACCACCGTATAGATAGGTGTCGGTAGGATCGTATATCCCCAGGACCTGTCCGGGGGTGACTGCCGACTGCGGCTGCTTAAAGAGCACGCGCACCCGACGGTCAGCCAGCGGAACGATAATGGCGGGCGCTGTCGGGCTGTTATAGCGGATCTTCGCCAGGGCTTCAAAAGGCCTGGCTGGAGCCGGCAAGATCCAGTTGATGTCGGAGGCGGTCAACTCGGGTCGAGCCAGAGCGTCCCGCGGGCCCACATAGACCGTGCGGATCTCCGGATCGATGTGCGTTACGTAGAGTGGCTCCTTGTAACCGATGCCGATGCCACGCCGCTGTCCGATCGTGAAGTTGTGCGTGCCCGCATGCTGTCCCAGCACTTCCCCGCTGACGGCATGGATGATTGGGCCCGGGGCCTCGGCCAGGAACTGAGCGAGATACTCTTGCGTCGACTGTCCCTGCGGAATGAAGCAGAGATCCTGACTATCGGGGCGATCTGCCGTGGCCAGCTGGGAGCGCGCGGCGATCTCTCTGATTTGCCTCTTGGTGTACTCGCCCAGCGGCAGGAGGGTCGAGCCCAGCTGCTCGCCTGTCAGTCCCCAGAGGACATAAGACTGGTCCTTGCTGCGGTCCTTGGCGCGGGCAACCGTCTGTCCGTACTCGGTTTCGATTACGCGGGCGTAATGCCCGGTGGCAATGTAACGGGCGCCCAAGTGCTTCTTGCTGTAATTCAGCAGTGCTCCCCACTTGATGATCGTGTTGCACAGGCTGCAGGGCAGGGGCGTGCGGGCCCTGGCGTAGGACTCGTGGAACTGATCGATGATTTCGTGCTTGAAGAGTTCGCGCAGATCGACGGCGTGGTGATCGATGCCCAACTGCTCGCACACCCGGGCAGCGTCGATCATGCCGGTGTCGCAGCAGCGGCTGCCCGCCTTCACGAGCCAGCCGGTGACGCCCACCACATCGTAGCCTGCCTCAAGCATGAGCAGCGCCGTTGTGCTGCTGTCCACGCCGCCGCTCATGGCCACGGCCACACGCGCGCGGCCGGCAGTAGCCGGGGCAACCGGCTTCTGGCTTTCGACCCGGCAAAAGTCCTCCATCGAAGACTGGACGGCCCTGTCACCAGTTTTGAGCGTGATGTCAGTTTCCATTTGCAAACCTGCCAGGGATATGGCCTCGAGGTTATCAAGGGAGTCAATGATAGCACAGGCAAGCTTCCGGCGGCGGATACGCCTGGGTGCCGGCGTGAGCTTTTGCGCATTATCCGATATCGGATAATCGGCCATCCCGTGGCCAAACAAATTCCAACACCGCGGCCGGCTGGAACTTGACTGGTGTCCAGCGCCACGGGCCGATTGGCGCGCCGCCGCTGCCTGCAGAGGCGGCCGCGGCGGTTAAGGAACCTCAACGCCCAAACGCCGGAGGCGCTCTTTGGCGCGTCTTGCGTTTAGCCCGTTAGGGGCCTGCGAAAGGTATATCCTGTACTCCCTGACCGCATCGCGGCTGGATTCCATCTTCTCCATGGCGATGGCGAGGTTGTAGTGCACCACCGGCAGTGTGTCACCGGACTGGAGAATGGCCAGCTTGTAGCTCTTCACCGCTCCTTTTACGTCGCCTCTCTGTTTTAACAGGAGACCGAGGGCGTTGTGAGCCAGCGCGTGCGTTCCCTGGCCGTCCTTGATGGCCTGGCGGAAGGCTCGCTCGGCCCCTGCCGTGTCGCCCATGGTGCGCAGGGCCTGTCCCAGGTTGTATTGCGCGGCAGCGAAGCCTGCCGGGCTGAGTTCAATCGCCTTTCGATAGGCGCTAATTGCTTCAGGGAAACGCTCCTGGTAGGAAAGTGCCAATGCCATGTTGTTCCATGCCAATGCGTCACCCTCGTGTCCGGGCGCCTTCAAAGCCTGCGCGAACTCCTGCTCGGCCAGTTTCCACTGATGCTTCTCCAGAAAGTCGCAGCCTTTTGCCAGGTGCTGCTCCTTTGTGCTCGGTCGACTGAGCTCGCGGATCTTCTTGCGGGTGTCCTCGGCATACTCTGGATTCGTCTCGTGCTTGAGCGAGCTCTCCAGTGCGGTCACGGCGCCGCCTGTGTCGCCCATGGCTTCCAGAATGAGGCCGAGATTGTAGTATGCCTCTGAATAATCGGGCTTCAAGTGAATGGCCTTTCGTACTTGCACGGCCGCGTCGGAAAAACGCTTTATCCGGTGCAGGGTGAGCCCCAGATTGTTGTAGGCAGGGGCAAAGTCGGGCGCCAGCTTGATCGACTGCCGGTAGTGGTCCAGTGCCCCGCTGTAGTCGCCCTTGTCGCGCATGACATTGGCCAGGTTTGTGTGGATCTCGGCGTCGCTTCCGTTGGTGAGCGAGAGCGCTTGCTCGTAGAAGACAATCGCCTCGTCGTAATTACGCTTGCGATACATGACCGAGCCCAGGTTGTTCAAGCTCGGCATGTAGAGCGGTTCGATCTTGAGCGCGCTGCGGAAGGACTCGGCTGCCTTGTCGAGGACGCCGTCTCTTAGGTAACAGAGCCCTATATTGTTGTAGGCCTCCGGGCACTTCGATTCGAGCGCCAGCGCTTCTTCAAACTCCTGCCTGGCGGCAGGTAACTTTCCGTCTCGCATAAGCTCGTTACCTTTCTTGAGGTGATAGATGACTTCCGGCGGGTACTCGCGTGCGGAGGCTGCCTGCATGCTCAGGCACGACAGCAACCAGCAGGTCACCCAGGCGCAGACGAAAATGGGCGGGGCGGAGATCCGGCGGGCAAACCTTGAGCTGGTCTGAGTTCTCGTTGACATGCAGAGCCCATTGTACACGCCCCTGAGCTCAGGGGCCAGGCTGTGCTGTCCAGGCGTACAGCCTGGCAAGAGCGGCCGGGCGAAGGAGGCGAAAGCCTCAGGAGCATCAGCCGAGGCGGAATCGCCTATGCGACGGAGCGCTTGCACAAGAACATGCTACGATCAATGGGATCTTCGGGCGCCGGCTAGCTACTAGCTACTGGATCGCGGTCATCTACTCTTTTCCCGAGCCGGCAACCGGCAAGCGAAGATCGACAAATCCCAATCAGGCCCGGTTCGATCCCGATCGAGCCAGGTTTGCTGCGTCCCCAGAACACTCTGGCGGGCAGCGCGAGGTTCTCCAGAAAACAGCACGGCAACCTGGTTTCCCGACATCATGAAAGACAATGTTCTATCAACGGCGCTGCAGCAGCGTTTCTTGCACTGCCCTCAGTACGCAAGACTCCTGGCGCGCACGGCCCGCGGTGCCGGTGGCGAGCTTCACGTAACCGGGCTTGCGGATTCGGCCAAGTCGCTGGTAGTCTCCATGCTCTTCCAGGAGGTGCGCAGACCGTTCTTTCTGGTCACATCCGACAGCCATCAGGCCGACCGCTATTACCAGGAGATTGCCAACCTCAGCCGCTTTCCTGTTTTTCTTTATCCGGCCTCGGAAGTCTCACCCTACGAGCAGGTCTTGAGCAGCCCGGACACCATCTCCGGGCAGATGGAAGTCCTCCTGCACATCCTCAAGGCGCCTCCGGACCAGCCCTATGTCGTGGTGGTGCCTGCCCGGGCGCTGACGCAACGTGTGCTGGATGCCGCCGATCTCAGCGACTCTGTCCTGGAGGTAAAGGTCGGGCAGTTGCTGGAGCCGGCGGCGCTTGCTCGCCGGCTGGCGCGCCTGGGCTATACGCGGGAAAGCCTGGTGACGCTTCGGGGGGAGTTCAGTGTCCGAGGCGATATCGTCGACATCTTCCCGGCAGCCGGTCCGCCCGTGCGCATCGAGCTGTTCGGTGATGAGGTGGAGTCGCTGAGGTTGTTCAATGTTGAGAACCAGAGATCGTACGAACAGGCGGAGTGCGTTTCCATTCCGCCGCGCTGGTGGATAGTTGTCAGCGACCCGGAGTCGCTGGCAGCAAGGCTTGGCTCGGTGGCCGATGCTGTCATTGAGCAGATGGACGACGAAGCGGCGGAGACGCTGAGAGCAGTCATGAACAACGACCTGCCGGCAATCGAGGCCGGTCGTTATCCGGAGTCCATAGAATACTACGCTCCTTACGTGCACGAGCGTTTCGCCACCATCGCCAACTATATCTCCGATGCGGCTCTCGTGCTCTTCGACGAATGGGACACGGTGGCCATCGCGCTGTCCTCCTATGCCGACAAACTAGACAGGGGCCTAGAGGAAGGGCTGAGCGAGGGGCGTCTTTTGCCGTTGCCTCGTCCTTTGCACATGGGCGTAAGCGAGATAGCTCATCTGACAAAGGGAAAACAGCGCGCTTACCTGCAGTCGATGCCTCAGTTTGCCGGCGAGGGGGCAGAGGTTGCCACCGTGCAGTTCGATTGCCACGGGGTCGAGCGCTTCAACGGGCAGATGCAACAGTTTGCCGAAAGGGTCCGCCAGTGGCAGCGCGAGGGTTACCGCGTAATCATCTCCACCGAGCAGCCGCAGCGTCTGCTGGGCATTCTCAAGGAATGGGACTGCCGCGCCGGCTACCTTGCCGGACCGCATGATCCGCCGGTCTTGCGCGAACTGTCCGAGGCCAAGGAGGGCTCGTCGCTTGCCGATCTCGTGCACGGACAGTCCTGGCCGGTGCAAGTCGATCCTCACGGCGTCAAGTACCGTGAGGATGCAAACGAGGCCTGGGTGACGCGCTACGGCTTTGCGGGCGGGTTTCGCCTGGTGGATGTGCGCTTGGTTTCGGTGACCGATGTCGAGCTGTTCGGCGTCAAGCGCAAACCGACCGGCTACCGGCGACCGATTGCCGAGAAGACCTACGATCGCTTCACCTCGGTTGCCGACCTCAAGGTTGGCGACTACGTCGTGCACGTCAAGCAAGGGATAGGGCAGTTCGTAGGCATGCAGCGCATAAGCGTGGACGGGCAGCAGCGGGAGTATCTGACGGTTCAGTATGCCGGCGAGGACCGCCTTTACGTGCCGGTGGATCAGATCAACCTGCTCATGCGTTATCGCGGCTCCGGCGAAGCACCGCCACGCCTGTCGCGCCTGGGCGGGGCGGAATGGGAGTCGACCAAAAGGCGCGTCAAGCGCTCCGTCAAGCAGGTGGCCGAAGATCTAATCAATCTCTATGCCATAAGAGCCAAGCAAGAAGGTTTCGCCAGCCTGCCCGACACTCCCTGGCAATACGAGATGGAGGAGGCTTTTCCCTACGAGGAGACGCCGGATCAGTGGCAGGCCATCCTCGACACCAAGTCGGATCTCGAGTCCAGCAAGCCGATGGACAGGCTCATCTGCGGCGATGTTGGTTTCGGCAAGACGGAGGTGGCCATACGCGCCATCTTCAAGGTGATCATGTCCGGCAAGCAGGCAGCGGTGCTGGTGCCCACCACCATACTTGCTCAGCAGCATTTCAATACGTTGTGCGAGCGCTTCGCCCCGTACCCGATCCGGGTGGGGCTGCTTTCGCGATTTCGTACAGCCAGAGAGCAGAAGGAGGTAGTGGCGCGGCTGGCCACCGGCGAATGCGATGTCGTCGTCGGGACGCACAGGCTTTTGCAGAAGGATATAGTCTTCAAGGACCTGGGTCTGGTCGTCATCGACGAGGAGCACCGTTTCGGGGTCGGGCACAAGGAGAAGTTGAAGCAGCTGCGTGTAATGGTCGACGTGCTGACCATGTCGGCTACGCCCATACCGCGTACCCTGCACATGGCGCTTTCGGCCGCCAGGGACATGTCGCTCATCAACACGCCGCCTGTCAACCGGGCGCCTGTCAAGACGTACGTGGGCGAATACAAGCCGGCGCTGGTCCGCACGGCCATCCTGCATGAGATGGAGCGGGGCGGCCAGGTCTTTTTTGTGCACAACCGGGTGGAGACCATTGAGAACATCGCCTTTGAACTGAAGAATCTCGTGCCTGAAGCACGCATCGCCATCGCGCACGGGCAGATGCAGGAGCGCGATCTCGAGAATGTCATGCTCGATTTTCAGTCGCACCGGTACGACATACTGGTCTGCACCACGATCATCGAGTCCGGGCTGGACATGCCCAATGTCAACACGATTGTCCTGGATGAGGCGGACAAGCTGGGCCTTGCTCAGCTTTACCAGCTGCGCGGCCGCGTCGGACGCAGCGACGTACAAGCCTATGCTTACTGTCTGTTTCGCCCGAGCAAGATGCTCAGCGACACCGCCCAAAATCGCTTGAAGGCCATCCGCGAGTTCACCAGCCTGGGTTCGGGCTACCAGATCGCCCTGCGCGACATGGAGATCCGCGGTGTGGGCAACATTTTAGGGGCCGAGCAGCACGGGCACATGATCTCGGTGGGCTTCGATCTTTATTGCAAGCTGCTCGAGGAATCCGTAGCGGAGCTCAAGGGCCAGGCAGTATCGGCTGAACCCGATACGCAGATCGACATAAACGTGACAGCCTTTATCCCGGAGACCTACATGGCCGATCACGAGCAGAAGATCATCGAGTACAAGCGGCTGGCCGACGTGCGCTCTGAGCGGGAACTGCTCATGCTGACGCAGGAGTGGCGCGACCGCTTCGGCCCGGTGCCGCAAGAAACCGAGCAGCTGGTAGCCGTGGTGCGCCTGAGGCTCCTGGCCAGCCGCGCCGGCGTAAGCTCCATCAAGCCGGATACGGCTGGTCTCAGGCTGGCCGTTGGATTTCGCCTGCAGCAATGGCTGCCCGTTCAGGCGCGCTTGCCCAAACACCTGGCCAGCCGCACCACGTACAAACCCGGTTCACCAGGCGGGCACGGGCCTACGCCTTACATCCTCGTGCGCGCGCTTGGCATGTCGCCGCCCGAGCAGGTGAGTTTGCTAGAGGAACTGTTAAGTGCTATGGTTGCTTATCAGCAGGCTCAACCGGCATGACTGGCGGCAGCGTGTCTGGTTAAGCGCTTATCCGTTGTGAAAATCAGGAACCGACATGTTAAGAAAGACCCTGGCCCTGGTGGCAGTATGCCCCTGGCTGCTTACATCGCTTGTCTCTTGCACGCCCAGCCCGAGGACGGGCGAGGGTAAGCCGGCTGCCGCTGCTGACAAAGCCGGTAGCGCGGCCGTGGCGGACAAGGCCGCCGCCGCTGCTGGTGGCAAGCAGGCTAAGGCTGGGCCCACGGGCACGCCGGGCTCCGCTAAGACAAGCATTCCGGAGGTGGAGGCGGCTCAGAAGAAGGTCAACCTGGAGGAGCTGCCCAACTCGATGGTGATCTGCACCATATCCGGGGCTCCCATTACGGTGGGCGATTACCGGCGCCAGTTCAAGCTCCAGCAGATGCAGCTGCAGACTGCGGTTTCAACCAATCTGCTGTCGCGCCAGCGGGTTCTAGAGGAGGCGAAAAAGCGTGGTGTAAAGCTCACCGACCTGGAGAAGGAGAAACTCCTGGCTGCGGCGCGTGGCGGGCGTGCCGCCGGCAGCAAGGAGTTCAAGACCTTCCTTGCCGAGCGCAAGGTAAGCGAAGAGCAGTTCAACAAAGAGGTGCTCGATGTCGGCCTGGCGTTAAAGACCGTCAACAGCATCCTGCAGCAGAGCCTGCTCAACGACATGGTCAATCGCGAGATCCTCTGCGGGGCAGCCAGGGCCGCGCGTCTGGAGACCAGGGCGATGAACAGGTACGTGGCCATAAAGCACTCGCCCACGTACGACAGGCTTATCAAGGCCACGGGGCTCTCGGCCAACGAGCTCAAGGACGAGCTGGTCAAAACGGAGCTGGTCAAGCTCATGGCCGAGAAGATTCAGGCGCGGGCAGTCGTCACCGACGCCGACATCGAGTCCTTCTACCGGAAGAACCCCCAGATGTTCAAACACAACGAGCGCGTTCGGCTGAGCCAGATCATCGTGGCGGCGCCGACCGAGGATGCCGGTCCCATCCAAAGCGTCAAGACGCAGGTGAAAAAGGCCAAGCCTGACTTGAGCGAAAAGGAGGTTGAGGCGATGACCACGCTCACCATCGATGCCCAGCGGCGCAAGGCTCAGGAGATCCTGGCTAAAGCCAAGTCCGGCGCCAACTTCGCTCAACTGGCCAATGAGCTTACCGATGACCTGGCGGCAAGAAACGCCAAAATAGGTGGCGACCTGGGATACCAGGAGCGGGGACAGCTTGTCCCCCAGCTGGCTGACGCCATCTGGCAGTTGAAGGCCGGTGAGGTCTACCCGGGGCTGGTGCAGACTTCGCTGGGCTTCCACATTGTCAAAGTGACCGCCCACGAGAAGCCAGGCCAGGTACCGCTGGCGGAGGTAAAGGAGGCGCTGCGCGTTGGACTCCGGCAGCAGAAAAACGAGCAGGCCCTGGCTGCCTGGCTAAAGCAACGCAGGCAGACGACGCGCATCGTGCTGTCGCCGCAGTTTGCCGCCATGATTGCCGCTGGCGAATCTGCCGGGCAGACAAGCTCGCTTGCCCTGCCGCATTAGGAGCCATTTCTGGCGGTCTGGCCTAATTCAGGCCGTTTCCGCGTCTTTTTACTAAGACGGACGGGAGCGAGCCACCATGACTGTGCCTGACTGGCTGGATTACACAGACAAAGAGCGTTCAGGCATGTCGCTTAAGAGCCAGGCAGAGTTTAAAATCTCAATCTGGCAGCGTCAGGCGCAAATCTCAGAAGAACGGATTCTCGCGCTTCTCTTCCCAGATGGTCGTTTCCGTGCCGTGTCCGGGGATGACCAGGGTGCTGTCGTCTAGCTTGAAGAGGCGCTCTGCTATGGAGTCGATTATCTGCTCGAACGAGCCGCCCCACAGATCCGTCCTGCCGATGGAACGGCGGAACAGCGTGTCGCCCGCAAACAGGACGCTCTCCTTTTCCGGCAGCCAGAAGCAGAGGCTGCCCGGGGTGTGGCCTGGGGTGTGAATCACCCTGGTCTTGAGCGTCCCTATCTCGACTAGCTCCTCGTCGCAGAGATAGCGGTCGACCGGCAGCGGGTCGGTTGTCTGGAAGCCGAAGAGGCTTCCCTGCTTGGCCAGGTTGTCGTAGAGCCACCGGTCGCCCTCGTGCAGGCAGATGTCGGCCCCGGTTGCCTCCTTTACAGCGCGGGCGCCGAGCACGTGATCGAAATGTGCATGGGTATGCAGGAGGTACTTGCACTTGAGACCGTGACGCTCGAGCGCCTCCACGATCACCTGCGCATCGCCGCCGGGATCGATGACGGCTGCCTCGCGTGTGTCGGGGCAGGCGATGATCGAGCAGTTGCACTTAAGCGGTCCTACAGGAAAGCTCTCAACCAGCATGATTATTCAAACAGCTCGCTGACGGAGCAGTCTTCGTGGATGCGCGCGATCGCCTCGCCGAGGAGCTTGGCCACGCTCACCTGCACGATTTTCCTGGAGATCTTGTCCGGGTCGTGCGGAATGGAATTGGTGACAAACAACTTTTCGATGGGCGACGCTTCGATGCGTTCGTTGGCGGGGCCGGAAAGGACGGCGTGGGTGGCGCAGGCGTACACCGCCCGCGCGCCTTCTTTTTTCAAGAGCTCGGCGCCCTTTACGATGGTGCCGGCCGTGTCTACCATGTCATCGACCATAAGGGCGATCTTGTCTTCCACATCGCCGACTACCGTCAGCACCTCAGCCACGTTGTGCTGGCTTCTGCGCTTGTCGATGATGGCGATGGGCGAGTCCTGCAGCTTCTTGGCGAAGGCTCTGGCGCGCGCCACGCCGCCCACGTCCGGGCTGACGATCACCTTGTCGTTGCCGGGAAGCTGCTTTCTTATGTACTCGAGCAGCACCGGGCTGGCAAAAAGGTGGTCGACCAGGATATTGAAGAAGCCCATGATCTGCGGCTGGTGGAGATCGAGGGCGACGACCCTCTGGGCGCCGGCAGTGGTCAAAAGATCGGCGACCAGCTTGGCGCTTATGGCCTCGCGCCCGGCTGCTTTGCGATCCTGGCGGGCGTAGCCGTAATAGGGC
>DATNRD010000677.1:0-5373 GCA_036703665.1 Candidatus Obscuribacterales bacterium | reverse complement strand
CAGAGGCGCACGCACTTCCGTTGCACCGCCGATCTCACCAGAGGTCCGCTCACTTCGCCGCCCTTGCCGGCCGGCATACCGGCCAGCTTCAGCGTGCCTGCCTTCCTGCAACCGCCAGCGGTACTGCCCAAGGTGCGCGATATTTATGAAAACTGGCTTTTCCACGGGCCAATCTTTCAGGGCATAAGCACGGTCGATGCAATGGGAAGCAACGGCATCACCGGCACCCTCCGCATCAAAGGGGCCGCTGAATGCTTGAAGGACGCAGGCGGCAACGAGTGGGTCGTCGGCCCGGTGTTGCTCGACAGCGCCATGCAGCTGGCCGGAGTCTGGGCGAGGCACTTCCTCGACATTACAGTCTTGCCCGCCGGTCTGAAGTCGCTTAACCGCTTGAGCCCTGTCATCGGCAGAGAATTCCGGGCAATCGTCTCCATCCCGAAGGAGATCGAACACGGCGAAATGCGATGCGATCTGGCCGTCTACGACGAGCACGGCGCCATGGTTATCCTGGTCGAAGGACTCGGCGGCATAGCCAGCAAATCCTTCAACAGACTGGCTTCGCAACCGAAGGCTCTGAGGACCGTTCGATGACCTTGCCTGGCGGGCGGGAAGACAAGAGCGCAATAGCGATCATCGGGATGTCCTGCCTGTTTCCGGGCGCGCCGGATCTAGCCAGTTTCTGGACCAACATCGTCTCCGGCACAAGCTCGATTCGCGAGGTAGCCGGCGAGGAATGGGGCTCGGACGCGCATCTGGACCTGTCCGACAGGATTTACTGCCGGAGGGGCGGATTCATTACCGAGTACGCCAACTTCGATCCCCTGCCATTCGGGATCATGCCGAACAGCATCCGTGGCGGCGATCCCGAGCAGTTCCTCGCCTTGCGCGTAGCCCATGAGGCCATGAAAGATGCAGGCTACCTGGACCGTCCCTTCGACGGCGACCGGGCCGAAGTCATCCTGGGGCGCACTTCGGCACCGGCCGTGGGTTCGCTCAATCTCATCCAACACTCGCAAACCGTCTCGCAGATCTTGCGGATCATAAGGGCGCAGAACCCGCACTACAGCGCAGACCAGTTGAGGCAAATCGAATCTGAACTGAGGGCGAGCCTGCTGCCCTTCAACGCTGACACCATACCGGCCGTCATGCCGAACATACTGGCAGGGCGCATTGCAAACCGCCTCGGCTTCAGGGGACGCACCCTGATTCTCGATGCCGCCTGCGCCTCATCCTTGATTGCGGTGGAGACGGGCATCGAAAGCCTTCTTTCGAGGCGCTGCGATCTCGTCCTGGCCGGCGGCATTCACGTCAACTCCAATATCTGTTTCTACGAGATGTTCTGCAAGCTGGGAGCTGTCTCTCACAGCCAGGAAATTCGCCCGTTCGATCAAAACGCAGACGGGACGCTCCTCGGTGAGGGGCTGGGCATGGTGGTCCTCAAACGGTTGGAGGACGCGGTGGCCGACGGCGACCGCATCTACGCTGTCATCCTTGGCATCGGCTCATCGAGCGACGGGCGCGGTAGCAGCGTGCTCGCCCCATCGGTGGAAGGCGAGGCACTGGCACTCGAGCGAGCCTACGAGATGGCCGGAGTGTCGCCGCGCACGGTCGGGCTTCTGGAAGCCCACGGCACGGGAACCACTGTGGGTGACGCCGTCGAGATGCAGGCCGTCGAGCGGGTATTCGGCAAGGTCCAGCCGCAGTCCCCATCCGACCGCTACTCTTTCTGCGCGCTCGGTTCCGTGAAGTCCATGATCGGGCACTGTCAGGCGGCAAGCGGTGTCGCAGGACTGATAAAGGCAGCACTGGCGCTTTACCATCGCGTGTTACCGCCGACGTTGAACGTGAAGGAGCCGAACCGGCAGATCGACTGGTCTACGTCGCCATGTTACATCAACGTTCAAACTCGCCCCTGGGTACATCCCGAATTCAACGAGCAGCGGTCACACCCACGCAGGGCAGCAGTGAGCGCTTTTGGCTTTGGAGGCGTGAATTGTCATGCGGTCCTGGAAGAGTTCGGGCATGGGCTCACGGAACCGCAAGTTACGTTGTCGAAAAACTGGGATTCTGAACTTTGTCTTCTGGAGGCTGAATCGCCGGCAGGATTGCTCAGGCGCATGGACAGACTCACCACGCTTCTCGAACGAGAGCACTCCCCGGCGCTCCTCGACATAGCCTTCAGCCTGTCCGCCCTTGCCACCACGGGCAATGACAGCGGCTCAGCCCCCGCTCCCTATCGCCTGGCCATAGTCGCGTCATCGGTGGGGGATCTCAAGTCCAAATTGATCGCGGCCAGACAGCACCTGTCCCAGTCACCGAACAGGGCCATCGAGGAGTCCGCCTCATCTCAAAGCGGAATCTACTACACAGCCGCCCCGGCATTGAAGACCGGCAAGATGGCCTTTGTCTTGCCCGGGTTGGGAGCAGCATACCCCAATATGCTGCTCGACCTTTGCCTTCACTTGCCGGAGGTAAGAGCGGTATTCGACTTCGTCGACCTCATGGCGCAGGACGCCGGCGAGGTCTTGCTGCCAAGCAGGCAGCTCTTTCCGCTTCCGGCAGGCATCAGCAACTGGCCGGCAACAAGCGTCGCGTCGCTCGCGCTCATGGACTCTGCCGTCGTCACGGTGATACTGGCCGAGTGGGCCTTGTTCACCTTGCTCAGGGAACTCGATGTCCACCCTGACGCTGTCATGGGATGCAGCACGGGAGAGTTCGCTGCACTCACGATGAGCGGTGCTTCCGACATAGTTGCCGCAGCCAAGACGTTCTACAAGTTGAGCAAGGCCGTAGCACAGGCAGTGCCGGCCGAGCGGCTCAGCGAACTGCGCTCCTTACGTGCCGAAGCGGGATGGGATGTGATACATCCTATCGTCTCGAGCTTGCCGGATCCGGTTTATCTGTGCGCCGAAATGACAGACAGAGAGGCGATCCTGTCCGGAACGCAGCGGGCGATAGAACAGGCGTCCCTTGCTCTGAGAAGCGCCAGCATCGAGGCACACAGGCTGCCCGCGGCAATCCCCTACCACACGCCGCTGGTCTCCGGCGTCATTGATTACCGGGATCCAGAAGTACAAAACTTTCAGATCGCAACGCCTGCGATCCCGACATGGGCATGCTCCATTGCCAGCCTTTACCCGGCTGACCCTGAGGAAATCCGCCTGATCACCACGCAGTTCTTCGAAAAGCCCATTCAGTTCCGCAAGACCATCGAAGCGATGTACGCAGACGGCGTCGCTATCTTCGTTGAAGTAGGGCCCAAAGGAGGGCTGACACCAAGTATCTCGGCCGTGCTTCTGGACAGGCCTCACGTCGCCCTAGCAGCAAACGTCGCCAACCGTTCGGCGATCACACAAATCAACCATCTGCTGGCCAGCCTGGCATGCCGGGGCGTGCCGATGACACTGAGTTACCTCTTCGAGCGCCGGCGCCCAAACATGCTCGACCTCGACTCCGCAGACCCCGCAGCCCCAGCGATCCGGTCCGGATTGAAACTGTCGCTTGCGTATCCGGAGATAAAGCCCCCCGACTTCCGTCGCTTCGAAGCAGGCAGTGCCCAGCAGCCGGACGCCGGCTGTGTTTCTCCGGACCGCGCAGCCGATGCGGAAGCTGACCCGGTCGACGATCTTGCCGCGGGAGAGCTTTCCGGAACTTCGGCAGTAGTAAGCTCTTACCTCAACACGCTGGGAGAGTTTCATCGCCGCCTGATGGACGCGCAGCAACAGGTGATGGTCTCGTTCTTGGCCAACGAAGTTGACGAAGATCATACTGACCAGTTCGTGTTCAACTCGATCGATCAGGCAATCCTGCGTTCGCAGGAGCATGGCACAAGTGATGTCGAGCTACTCGTGGCCCGTTCCATCGCCGGGACAATTCTGTCAGATCCGGACTCCTCCAGCAGCCAGACAGAGCAGTCCGGCTGCCGAAAGGTCGAGCCGGCGGCTGGACATGCAACGAGCCCCCCGGCGACGCCTGACACAGATCCCGCAGGCGCGGCGGCCAATTTGCCGTTCTTGCGCCAGGCGCAGGTACAGATCTGCGATACCGCTGCTACGGCCGGGCGCATGCTCACCACCTCGACAGATCTTTACCTCCTGGACCACGCGATCGGCGGCACCGTCTCTTCGAATTGCGCTGCGGGCGAGAAGGTGCATCTCCTGCCGCTCATGGTGGCGCTAGAGATAATGACCGAGACCGCTTCCCTTTTGGCACCGGGTATGGTGCCAACCGCTCTGAACGATGTCTGGGCATACAGGCGCATACGTGTCGACCACGCAGGATTTCCACTCGTTGTTACGGCTCGTCTCTTGCAGCCTGACCAAACGAGAATCCTGGTTGAAATGAGGCGCGACAGCAGTGGCTTGGGTTCCGCCCCCGCAGATGCAGGGGTGGAGGAAGCACCATTGATGACTTGCGAAGTCACCTTTGCCCCCGAATACCCCGCCGCCCCCGAACCCGAGCTGGCGCCGCCCGCGGGCTCCTCTGCCCCCAGGCTTCGGACGGAGTCGCTGTATGGCGCCCGGATGATGTTCCATGGGCCGCGCATGCAGTGCGTCCGGCAGCTGGATGAGGTGGCGGACAGGTCTATCACCGGTACGGTCGAGGTAAGGGGAATCGGGTCGTGGTTCACCACGGAGCACGAAGCCCAAACGCGGCAAAAGCTTTTGATCGACCCCAACCTGCTGGACAATGCGAGCCAGCTCGTCCTCTTTTACCTCTACGAGAAAGAGTTGCCCGCGGATGCGCTGCTGCCGTTCCATATCGAATCCTTGCAGTTTTTCGGTCCTCCCCAGCTCCCGGGGGAGGCGATGACGGTCCACGCCAGGTTGCTGTCGGTCACTGATGCAGGAACGAGAGCGCACGTGGAGATCGTCGGCCCGGACGGTCAAACGTACGCGCGTATCACGGGAATCAGCAGCCGCCGCATTGTCCTGCCGCATCGCTGGCGGGAGTTCATCGAAAGACCCGCGCAAGTCGCCCTCTGCAAGCCGCTGTCCGTACACGACGCCGCCATGCCGGATAGTGACAGTTGGAGCTGCTTCAGATTCGATGAGGAAGATCTGCCGCAAGATGAAGTGACGGTCGACTGGCTGACGGATTACGTTCTGAGCCCGGAGGAACGAGACTACTGGTTGAAGGAGATGCGAGCCCAGAAGCGCAAGCGCGAATGGCTCATGGGGCGCATAGCCGCAAAGGACGCCGTAAGAGCATTGATCAAGAGACACAAGCATATCGAACTAGCTCCAGCAGACATAATAATTGTGGGCACAGAAGGGCAACGGCCTGCCGTGCAGGGACACTGGATCGGGGCCGCAGGCTGGAGTCCCCTGCTTTCCATCTCCCACTCCAACGGTGTGGCGGTAGCCCTGGCTG
>DATNRD010000676.1:0-7018 GCA_036703665.1 Candidatus Obscuribacterales bacterium | reverse complement strand
GCCGCGGCAGGCTGCCCGGCACCGCCGGTGGTGGGCTGCCCGCCTGCCTGCGGCGCCACGGAGACAACCACCACCAGGCAAAGCAGGTGGGCAAGGAGCAGCCGGAATGCTCTGCCAGTGCGCTTTTGCTGTAATGAGAATGTAAGCAGGGATCCCATAAGCAGTCCGCCTACTTTATCAGGCGCTGAACCGCCTTGAACGTGTCCGTTCCCGATTCATACAGCATCTCGAACAGCGCCATCTCCACGCAGGAAGGCACCGCTCCCGACCCGATCATTTTCTCCCAGCCAATCTCCTTATTCCTGGCAGACCGGCTGGCAATCGCGTCGTTGATCACGTGCACGGTATAACCGGCCTCCAACAGGCCGTGCACCGTCTGGTTCACACATACGTGCGCTTCGATGCCCGACACCATGATTTGCTTGCGCTCGAGCACCGAAAGCTTGTCCAGAAAGCCCTGTGCATCGCAGCAGCTGAAGCAGCTCTTTTCAAAGTATTCGTGATCTCCCAGGCAGGCTTTTATTTCGGCCAGCGTTTTGCCCAGCCCCTGAGGATATTGCTCGGTGACAAACACAGGCACATTGAGGATCTTGCTGGCTTCAATCAGAATGGAAATGTTGCGTGCCAGGTTGGAAACGTCCGGAAGGTGCTTCCGAAAATTCTCCTGAACGTCGACAATGAGGAGCACGGCGCTCTCGGCACTCAATATCCGCGGATGGCGCATCAGCAATCTCGGTTTCACCGGTATTAAGAGGGGAAGTCATCAGGATAACTGCCTTGAAACCCTACCACGATGAGAGGGTCCTAATGTAACTGGCTGGAGGCAGCCTCGACCTCATATGACTGGTCGTGCCGCCGGCGTTCCATGTCGGAGCCTGCTTGTCGCGTAATAACCCGTCCGCCTACGGGCCTGACACGCTTACAATAGCGACACGTACGGCCGGCTCTGCCCAGGCGCACGCTTACAATACTAAGACGTAACGGTCTGCTCCCCGCACACCTCAAAAGTCAATGCCTCCCGTCCTTGCCAATTACTACCTCACTTACAAGTGCAACTCGCGTTGCACCTACTGCGACATCCCCATAAAGCCGGAGAACATCCGCATAAAGGAAAGCGACCCGCAGCTCATCATCGAGAATCTGGCAGCGCTCAAGCGGCTCGGTGTCAAGGTCGTGGATTTCACGGGCGGCGAGCCTCTCATCTATCGGCACCTCCCCCGCGTGCTGAAGGCAGCCAAGGAGATGGGCTTTTTCACCAGCCTGGCCAACACAGGCACGCTATACCCGCGCATGGCTCATGAACTTGCCGGACTGGTCGACGATCTGAAATTCTCCCTGTCCACGACCGACGCCGCTGAATACAAAGCGGAGCGAGGGATTGACGGATTCCAGAAAGTTGTCGAGAGCATCAAGTTGGCTCGCAGCCTGGGAGAGACGCCTTCTATCATTGCCACTGCCACTGCCCAGTCCATAGGCGGCATGGAAAAGGTCATCCGGCTGGCACAGGAGCTGGACGTTGTAGTGCTGCTCGGCCCGGTGTTCGATTACTGCGACAACGAGCTTCTGCATGCGGAGGGAATCAAGGAGATCGAGCGGCTGGCACGCATGGACAACGTGTGCGTCAACTGGGCCTTCCTGCAGTTCTACCTGGACGGGGGCAATCAGATTTCCAGCCCGCGCTGCCGGGCCATCAGCTCCACGATTGTCATTTCACCCGATGACCACCTGCTTTTGCCGTGCTATCACATGCACGACGAGCGCATCAAAATCACCCACGAGAACGGGCGCTCCAACCTAGACGAGCTCTGGCGCGGTGCCCACGTACAAGAGCGGAGGAAGAAGGAGGGCGCCTGGGGGTTCTGTCAGGGATGCACAATCTGGTGCTATTTCGAGACCTCCTTCCTGTGGCCTCCGGACAAGTATTTCTGGCTCAACCTCAAGAGCAAAGCTCGCTGGGCTAAGGAAAAGGTGCGCCAGTACCTGCGTTTGAAAGGCAGGCTCAAGGTATCCAGGAGCCTCGAGGCAGGCAGCCACTCTTACCGCCCTGGAGCGAGCCCCAATCCGGTTCCCAACCCGCAGAGAGTCCCTCACGACCTGGCGGGCCGCCTGCGGGAGTCGCTCGAGCGCCAAAAGGAGGGCATTCCGGTCAAAATCGTAACCAGCCCGCCGGCTCCGCATCCGGACCATGCAGAGCAGCTGCCGCTCGCTGCGCCACACGGACAGGATGCCGGGAACCGGCCGGCACCCCTTCAAGAAAGCACTGAAACATAGTTAAATGGTGAAGGTAGGCAGGCTGCTTTGCCGCTATGATATAAGGACACTGGCGGGGCGTTAGCGCAGTTGGTAGCGCGCTTCAATGGCATTGAAGAGGTCACGAGTTCGAATCTCGTACGCTCCAGATATTAGCGACATGTCCCAACCAGGACGTTCCGACCGCACCTGCCTAAGAGGTAACCGCAGCGTTATACCGCTTGCGATATCAAACTTCATGAAAATCCATATCGCAGGCGATATATCCCGGGCACGAATGCGCGTCCAGTAACTTGGTATTCGCCCTTCTAGTATCCCGCCGACGAGAGGTTGAGTCCTGCCGGCATGCGCGCCAGCCTCATAACCTCGCTGGAGACGCTGCCATCCTCCCCCAGCTCGATCCAGCGGCAGCCCGGCGGGCGCTGATCCACGCCGAAGTCGTCGGCGCGCGGCTTGAACTGCACGCACGTGGAAGGGGTTGCCATGAGCTTGACACCGTTGCGTTCGCCCTCGAACTGCTGGTGTATGTGACCCCATAGGACGGCACGCACATTACTGTGGCGGTCCAGCACCGCGAACAGCTCCCGGCCGTTGTCGACCGAGATCGTGTCTATCCAGCTGGAGTTAATGGAAAGCGGGTGATGATGCAGGCAAACGAGCGTGAAGCAGCCACTGTTTTCGGCAAGCGCGGACTCCAGCCTGGCAAGCTCTTGCCCCTCCAGATGCCCGCCCACCTCGCCAGGGATGGTCGAATTGAGCAGGATCACTTGCCAACGGCCCCAGATGAACTGGCGATCCAGCTCTATATCGCGCTCGCCCTGGCCGAAGACCTCGGCCATAAGGGCCGGCACGTCGTGATTGCCCGGCAGGTAGTACTTCGGGCAGGGTATCGAGTGCACCAGCTCCTTGAGCCTCCGGTAAGACTCCGCCGTCTCGTCCTGGGAAAGATCGCCTGTCAAAAGCACGAAGTCCGGAGTCCCTTTGTTATTGAGCGCAAGCGAGATGACGTCCTTGAGGCTCTGGTACGTGTCTACCCCGAGAAGCTTGCCGCTGGAATCCTTAAACAGGTGGGTATCCGTTATCTGAAGAACCTTTATCGGATAGTCGACCTGGCGCTCGTGGCTTGACATCGCTGGGGCTCGCTCCTGCCGGAAGATCTCTTTCTATCTTACCGGCCGGTACCGGGCGACCATTGATCCCAGCCTTCAGCCCGTCAGAATATAAAATGATGCTCAGCGATCAACGGAGAGCTTGTGAAGGAAATCCAGCGGACAGCAAAGGTTTTTACCATCTCCAGCAAGCGGAGCCTGATTCCCCTTGCCCTCCTGGCAATCGGATTGGTTCTCATAACCTTGCAGCTCATTTCCAACGTGACCGGATACGTCAAGGCCCTTTTTACTCCCGTCGAGTATCCGCTCACGTACCGGTTCACCGTTTACGACGCGCTTCTGCGACGCTGCGTCAAGGACAGTTTGGTCGACTACAAGTGGTTGAAGCAGTCCGGCGTGCTCGACAAGGCAGTTCACGAGCTCGAGCGAATCAATCCCACCCGGCTGTCCACGCCGGAAGACCGCCTGGCCTTCTGGCTGAACACCTATAACCTGCTGGTGCTAAAGAATGTCTCAGACCGTTACCCGATAAAGAGCACACGCGACGTCGAGCATTTCATGAGCCTGAGGAAGTTCGTCGTGGGAGGCGTGCCCTATTCCGTGGAGGACGTAGAACGCCAGGAGATTCGCCCGCTGCTCAAGCAGGGGCGCCCGTACGCCCTGTTCCTCATGTGCGGCGGAGCGATGGGATACCCGGCGCTGCTGGATCACGCCATCACGGCGCAGGGACTCGAAGACGACATCAAGGTGGCGGCCTACAGGTTTGTGAACGATCCCAGAAACGTCTACTTCGACATCGATACGAACACCTTCTTTGTCTCGCGCCTCTTCAACTGGTACCAGGACGTTTTCACAAAAAACAACCTTTCGCCGTTCGAGGCCGCCAACGCCTTTCTGGATCCCTTCAAGAGAATTCCTGTCAACAACAAGCACATCATCAAGGCCTACTTGCCTCAGTTCAACTGGTGGCTCAACGACCTGGCTCTGAAGGGCATGGACGTACCCAGAGATGATGCCAATCCCGATATCGAGAACCTCATTCTGGAGCCGTCCAGTCAATGATGGGGGGCAGCAGGAATTGAAAGGCATTGTTATCCTGCTGTCTCTGCTGGTATTCCTGGCTGGGGCATGCAGTCATCCGTCCATAATCAATCCTGCCTGGCAAGCCGGCGCGCCCGGCACCGACAAGTCCTGGTCGGCGATCAAGAACGCCGTGGTCATGCCGGCCGCCCGCGCAGCAGAACCACCGGTTGCGCCGCATCACGAATCCAGCATCCTCGTCGTCTATCCAAAGGAAGATGCTCACATCGATTCCGCCTCGACCTTTCTGGTGGGCTCCTGCCCGGCCGGCGCCAGGCTCACCTGCAACGGCTCGGAAGTCAGGCTCAACGCACAGGGTTATTTTGCCCACGTCGTAAGACTCAAGCCAGGCACCAACACGTTTACGCTCGCCTTGCAGAACGTTCCCGAACAAAAGCGAATGGTGCGCGTGTTCCGCGACAGCGATCCGCCGCCGCTACCGCCCAGGCCGCTCAAGATTGCCGCTGACTCGGTGGAGCCTAAGGAAGATCTGGGGGTGACCGCCGGTGATGTCGTGGCGTTGTGCGTGCGCGCCACGCCGGGCGGGCGCGTGGACGCATACGTGGGCAGGCGCAAGATCGCCCTGGTGCCGGCATGGCGCGCACCACGGGCCGTCAACCGCGGTCTGGATGCGGCTTACGGCTCGTCGTACCAGAGGCGTGGGCGGTTTCCTGCCGATCTCTACTGCGGGTTCTACACAGTCTCGCCTGCCGACCACTGGCACAACGTTCGGCCGCGCTTCGTTCTGGCCAAGGCGGGCAGGACCCTGTCCCTGACAGCCCGCGCCTCGCTTACAACGATCGAGCAGCCATCGCCGGCCCAGACTAAACACGACGATACCGTCGTCCGCCTCGGTCCGGGGCAGGCGCGCACCACCCCGCTGGCGGCGGGGGTCCGGCTTCTTGTGGACGGCTGGCAGGGCAGCTCCATGCGCTGCTTGCTGGCCCCCGGCCGCCATGTCTGGATTCTCAAGGAAGATCTTCTCTTGGAGAACATCCGCTCCGTCGCGCCATCATCCGCGGTGCGAACCATCAACATCAGCGACGAGCCCGGTGGCCTGCGGATATCAGTTCCACTCAGCCAGCGGCTGCCATACCAGATCGAGCAACAGCTCGTTCCCAACAGGCTCATTCTGAGAATCTTCGGCGCCACAGCCGATACCGACTGGATTACGCCTGCGCGCCCGGTCACCGACAGCGGGACTCTGGACCACGTCACATGGAGGCAGCCGGAGGACCGCGTCTACGAGATGACCGCGCACCTCAAATCGGACAGGCAGTGGGGCTTCTGGGCAAGCTACGAAGAAAACGACCTCGTCCTGCACATAAAAGACGCACCACATTTGATGCCCGAATCCGCCCCCCTGGCCGGCTTGCGGATCTGCGTGGATCCAGGTCACGGGGGCGAGGAGACAGGCGCCCTGGGTCCGTCCGGGACAAGGGAGTCGACAGTGAACCTCGCCATCGCGCTCAAACTCAAGGAGCTGCTCCAGCGTGAGGGCGCCCATGTCGTCATGACCAGACAGACTGAAACTGAAGGCCCGTCCCTGGCGGCAAGGGTGGAAACAGCCGTCCGGGAAAAGTGCGACCTGCTCCTGTCCGTCCACAACAATGCCCTGCCGGACGGGCGCGACCCGTGGGCCGAACACGGGACATCCTCTTACTGGTATCACCCGCAGGCAATCGAGCTGGCCAGGACATTGAAAAAAGCGCTCGTGCAAGAAGTGGGCTTCCCCGATTACGGTACTTACTATCAAAACCTGGCCCTGGCTCGCCCCAGCCAGATGCCTGCCGTCTTAGTGGAGGTCGGTTTCATGATCAACCCGGACGAGTACGCCCAGCTCCTCGACCCGCAAGTGCAGGACCGCGCCGCCTCGGCCCTGCTGAAGGGGATAAAGAAATACGTGGGAGCAAGTAAGTAAACAGCCAGCCGGCGCTGTTGCCTCAATGCCCTCATCGCAAACCGGTCCTGGTCTGCTCCACTAACTCTTGCGCGCTGCCGCTAACCGGGCGACAAATTCGGCATGTTCAGGTGCGGACAGTCCCTCATTGAGGACGCGCATCACTTTATGGTAGTCGGAATTGAGAAGCGCATCGGCATGCACCCAGAGCCCCGGGAATGCCCTGGAGCGGAATACACCCTCATCAGGGCTGAGCTCCCCGGCGCAGGGAAAGACAAACCAGCGAATTTGCGCGGGCTGCAAACACACGACAAGGTATTCGACAACCCCAGACCGCTCATACCGTTGCCGCTTCAGATGGAGATCGATGGACCGGCTGCTTAAGGCTACCTCCGCGATCAACTCGGGCGGGCCTGCAACATATGGACCCTTTCCGGCACCCGCACCTTTAGCCGTATCTCGGGATCGACCTTGGCAGGCAGGCAAGATGCGCAAAAATAGGTCGGGTTGGACCTCGTCCTCGTCACCGAGAATAACGGTGGCGTTGTCGCAGACCTGAACGCCCGGGGTTGATGCCTGATAGGCAGCAAAGGCGGAAGACAGGAGCACGTGAGCCTCCCCATGCGGCTGTGCGACAGGCTCAGCTACGTAGACAACGCCGGCAAGCAACTCTGCCTTG
>DATNRD010000675.1:0-8300 GCA_036703665.1 Candidatus Obscuribacterales bacterium | reverse complement strand
CGTTATGTTGTCTTGTTCGCCCATTTGTCTCAACCCGCTATAACTGTCGGACCTGGTGGCTCCGCTGTGTTACCCAGACCCTATATACCCGTTTTACCCGGGCGCCGATCGCCTGGCATTACCGCCCGGGTGGAATTTATCTAGCCGGAGCTTGCCATTGTTATACCTGGAAAGCGGCGCCAGGGCACTTGATTTCCCGTTAAGGTGTGCGTATCTTCCCCACTGCCGGCGGCGCGACACACGGAGCCTGCACGACATCCAGACGAGGGCGTCCGAGGCGCTGCGCCTAAGACACCGGCACCTCGCCCAACGCGGCCAGAGTCGATTTCAACGATTCCTGGTCATATACGTTGTACACCCGGGCGGAACGATCGATCTTTTTCACCATCCCGGCCAGTGCCTTGCCGGGGCCAATCTCCACAAACGTATCGACGCCCTGCCCGAGCATGAATTCCACGCTCTCGCACCAGCGCACCGAACTGGGCATCTGACTGGCGAGCTTCCCTTTGATGGTTTCGGCTGAGGTTGCCGGCAACGCATCGTAATTCTGGACAACGGGCATGCGCGCCGGAGAGAACTCGAACCTCGACAACTCCTGGGCAAACGAGCGCGCGGCTGCCTCCATGAGCGGCGAGTGGAAAGCGCCACCAACCGGAAGCGGGATGACCTTGCCGCCGGAGCTCCGGGCCAGGGCTCCGGCGCGCTCGACCGCCGGCGGGCTGCCGGAGACGACCAGCTGCTCGCGCGTGTTGAAATTGGCCACAACCACGATCTCCGATGCGCTGGACGCCTCCGTACACAGCCCCTGAAGGATTTCCGGCGACAGCCCGATCACCGCGGACATCGCTCCGGCAGGACACTCCTCCATGAGCTGCGCGCGCTTGAGCACAAGCGGTACGGCTGCCGTCAGAGACAGCACGCCCGCTGCCACCAGCGCCGTGAACTCTCCCAGGCTGTGTCCGGCGACGTAGTCGGGCTCCGGACCGCCCTGTTCCCTGTAGGCCTGCCAGGCAGCCAGCGAAACTGCCAGAATGGCAGGCTGCGTATTGACCGTGCGCTTGAGCTCATCGTCAGGGCCCTCAAAGCAGAGCCGGGTCAATGAACGTCCGGCGACGCGGTCGATGTCGTCGAACACCGATTGAGCAGCCGGCTCGTTCTCGTAGAGATCCTTTCCCATGCCGGCGCTCTGCGACCCTTGCCCCGGGAATATGCAAGCCATTTTCCTCATCAGCTCGTTTGCTCCTTGTCCGTTAAGCCCAACAACCGTGCGGTTTCGTCCCACCGGCTGCTTTTGTTGCCGCGCGCGGTCCGGCTTCGCCCGCCTGGCGGTGCCGCCCTCAGGACGGGCGATCGGTGCGCCTGTCGGCGGCGTTCCAGCGGACAATCGCCGCTCCCCAGGTCAATCCGCCCCCGAACCCGACCAGCGCGCAGGTGGCCGGCGGCTTGATCTGCCCCCTGACGATGCCGTCTCGCAAAGCCAGCGGAATGGAGGCCGCCGACGTGTTGCCGTACTGGTCGACGTTGCTGACGATTTGATCGCGGCGCATGCCCAGTCGCTCGGCGGCGGCGTTGATGATGCGCTGGTTAGCCTGGTGCGGGACCAGAAAGTCCACGTCCTCCACGCGGATGCCGGCCTTGGCGCAGGCTGCCCGCACGGCCTCCGGCACGGCGTGCACGGCAAACTCATAAATGGCCCTGCCGTTCATGCGCAGGAAGCGGTCCATAGTCTTGGGTGGCGTGCGGCCTGCGTGCGGAAAGGATGTCCCCACGTTGGGTATGGCCAGCAGGTGCCCGCCGGTGCCGTCGGCACGCAGATAGGTGGACAGGATCTCGTTCTCCTTCTCAGCAGCCTGCATGATGAAGGCGCCCGCACCGTCGCCGAACAAGATGCAGGTGTTGCGGTCCTCCCAGTTGATGAAGCGAGAGTGCAGGTCCACGCCGACAATGAGCACGTTGGCGAAGCTGCCGGAGCCGATGAACTGCTGGCCTACCGCAAGCGCGTAGACTATGCCGGTGCAGGCTGCTTCCAGGTCGAACGCGGCTGCCCGCGTCGCCCCGATTGCCGCCTGCACCATGCAGGCCGTAGAAGGATAAAGATTATCGGGGGTGGAGGTGGCGACGATGATGAGGTCGATGACGGCAGGATCGATGCCGGCATAAGCAATTGCTTCCCTGGCAGCCTCGGTGGCCAGACCGGAGGCCGATTCGTCCTCGGTGACGATGCGCCGCTGGCGTATGCCGGTGCGCGTCGTGATCCACTCGTCGGAGGTGTCTACCAGGCGCTCCAGGTCGGCGTTGGTGACCACCGACGCCGGCACGGCAGCGCCGACTCCCGTCAGCCTGGCTCCTACAGGCAAGTTCATTGCTTGCTCCCGGCCGCCACCATACTGAGCGTCCACTCGATCTGCTTGACTATGTTGGCGGAAACCATGTTTTTCGCCACGCGGATGGCATTTTTGATCGCCGTGTGCTTGGAGCCACCATGGGCGATGACACAGACACCCTTGACGCCGACCAGAAGCGCGCCTCCAGATTGATTGTAGTCAATTCTGCGCTTCAATGCCTCAAAACTGGGTTTGCAGATCATGGATCCGAGCTTGCCCCGAGCGTCTCTCAAAAGCTCCTGTTTGAGCATGGTGCTGATCATCTTGGCAATACCCTCGGCTGTTTTCAGCACGGTGTTACCGGTAAAGCCGTCGGTCACCACAACATCGACCTTGGCCATCGGGAAGTCGCGCCCCTCGATAAAGCCGTAGAAGTTGAGCTGCTTGCTCTCCTTGAAGAGTTTATAAGCTGCCTGCACCAGCTCGTTGCCCTTGGTCTCCTCGGTACCGATGTTGAGCAGGCCCACCTGCGGGTCCATCCGCTGGAAAAGGCCCTTGGACAGGATCGCCCCCATAAGCCCGAACTGAAGCAGCTGGTGAGCGGTGCACTCGAGATTGGCCCCCACATCGAGCACCACGACCGGTCGCTCGATTGACGTGGTGGGCATGACGCAGGCAATCGCCGAGCGATCGACGTTGGCAATCCGGCCAAGCCCGAGATGCGCAGCAGCAGCAGCAGCCCCGGTGGACCCGGCCGCCACCAGCCCGTCGGCCAGACCCTCTGAGACCTGCCTGGTGGCCACGACTATGGAAGAGTCCTTTTTACGCACGATTGCCCGGCTCGGCTTCTCGTCCATGGCAACGACCTCCGAGGCCGGCACCACGGTTATGTCCAGTCCGCTCGTGGCATGGCGCCTGAGCTCGTTGTTGACGGCATGGGGCGGGCCCACCAGCTGAATGGCCACGCCGTACTCGCGAGCAGCAAGCACGGCGCCGTAGACGACCTCGCGGGGAGCATAATCGCCGCCCATGGCGTCAACTGCGATGCGAATCATGGCCGAAGTGCTCCTCTGTCCCAACGGGGCGGTTTGCCGGGCGGCGGCGCACCGCGCAGCGAGGCCCTACCCTACGAGGTTATGGCTCTACTCGCTGACGATGCTGTCCCGTCTGCTAGCCGGCCTGCCCCGGTAGTATCCGCAGACCATGCAGACCTGGTGCGGCCTGGTAGGCTGCGAGCAGTTGATGCAGGCTACCACGGTAATCTTCCCGGCCTTCCAGTGGGCCCGGCGAGAGTGCTGTTTTTGGTGCGAAGTCTTTTTCTTTGGCTGAGCCATCGGTCCGTTGCATCCTCCGAGTTCCGGTGGGAGCTAAATATTATCCCCGATGATCAACCGGTTTCTTCGTTTGGCAAGAGAGTCTTTAAGTTCTGCCAGCGGGGATCTACCGGCTTGCCGGGCGCAGCAGCGGCCTCCGCCGCCTCTGGCGCACCAGGTTGTGTCGCCACGGGCGGTCCCGGACACTCCTCGCCGCAAAGGCAGTAGGTGGGGGTAGCCAATGTTACAGCCTGATACACCACGTCGCTGATGTCAAGCACCCCGTCGGCAGGAAGCGGCTCGACAAAATCATCCCTGGTCAGCTCCCGCTCACGGGGCGCCGGCTCCTGGCTCTGGTAAACGAACCGCTCATCGAGCTCTATGTCGAGCGACTGGAAGTACGGGCGCAAACAGCGGTGGCAGCTCAATTTGAGCAACGTGCGCGCCCGTCCCGTAAGGCGCACCCCGCATGAATCCAGGCAGACGACCATGTCGGCCAGCACCGGCTTGACCGCCTCTGTACCGGCCAGGTGCTCCTTGAAGCTAACGGCCAGGCGATGCTGCGGGCTACCTCTCAGCTCATCAACAGTTACTTTCAACGCTCCGCGCTCACTGCCGGTTGAGGTCGGGCATCCGGCTTGGCCGGACACGGCATCTGCGGATAATAGTACACCAGCCGCCCAGGGCAAGCCACCATCACGACCGAGAAGCATGAACACAGGCCCGTCCGCACTTCAGGCTCTTTGCGCCCGCTGGATTCTGCCGGTGAGCGGACCACCAGTAAGCAACGGGGCAGTCGTTCTGGAAAACGACCGCATCCTGGCAGTCCAGGACTCGGTCTGGCTGGAGCGACAGCCTCCGGGCTCTGCGGCTCAGGAATACGGGCACGCCGTCATCACGCCCGGTCTCATAAACCTGCACACCCACCTGGATTACACAAACCTGCGCTTCACCGACACCGAGTCATCTCTGCTTGCCTGGATCCGCGGGCTTTTAGGCAGAGCCTCCCGCTGGACATCTGAGCAGTGGCAGGCTTCCGCAGCCGCAGGAGCCCGGGAAGTAGCCCTGTCGGGTACGAGCTGCATAGCCGACTCTTCCTACACAGGGGCGGCGGCAACTGCGGCAGCCGGGATCGGGCTCCGGGCGACGGTGGGACTGGAGCTATTCGGAGTAAACTCTTCCGGGGTTGAAAGAGCCTGGGCTTCCTGGCTGGAAAAGCTCGGCAGCCTCGAAAGCTCGTCCGACAGACTGCTCAAGGAATCAATCTCGGCCGGGCGAGTGCGCCTTACCGTCGCTCCGCACGCACCGTATTCGGTGTGCCCGGCGCTCTGGAGGCGCGCCCTCGAATGGTCGGCCCAGCGCGGCCTTCCAGTGTTCGTGCACCTCGCCGAATCCGAGCACGAACACCGCTGGATCGCCTCCGGCGACCCGGATCTGGATGCCTTCCTGGCCGCCGTCGTTCCCGGTCCTCTAGAGCCGTTCGAATGGAAAGGGCATGGACTTTCCCCGGTCGAGCACCTGGAACACCACGGTCTGCTTGCGCCCAACACGGTGGCCGCCCACTGCGTGCGTCTGGGCGACCGGGACATCGAGCTGCTCAGAGGCAGCCGGCTGAAGGTGGCGCACTGCCCGCGCAGCAACGCCCGACTCCGCAACGGCTACGCGCCGGTTAGCCGGCTCATCGCAGCCGGCGTGCCGGTAGGCTTCGGCACCGACAGCGCCGCTTCCAATGATGACCTCGATTTGCTCGCCGAAGCCAGGTTCGGGTGGAACCTTCTAAGAGCCATCGACCCCGGCTCGACCGTGCGCTGGCAGGACGTGGTGCACATGCTCACGCTGGGCGCCGCCGGCGCTCTAGGGATAGAGAGCCAGGTCGGCAGCCTGGAGGCGGGCAAAAAAGCCGACATCGCCGTCTTTTCCCTGGCCGACGGCGCCTTAACCGATGCCGCTTCGCCCTACGATCTCCTCTTGCACGGGACGTGCACGCTGCGCGACCTATTCGTGGACGGGCAACAAATCGTCAAGGACGGCTCTTTGCACGGCGCTGCTCGCGCCTCACACTGAGTGGGCGGCCGGCGCCAAAGCTTCTGGTGTGCTCATAGCTTTTCAACTATACTTTAGCCATGTGTTTGGTGAGGATCTCGCTCGGGCAAAATAGTCTCTGGTGGCCCCTGCCGACCAGTATGTCAAGCGGAAAAGGTTGGAAAGTTTATGGCCGGAATGCAAGATCACATTTGTAGCTCCCAGTGCATGTTTTGCCGGGTGCTGGACAACAGCCCTCAGAAAACCCGGGCCGCCGCACAGCGAGCCAATCTCGACAGCCAGGTTCTCGATCGCGTAAAAGAGCTCGAGCAGCGCTCGATTCTTTCCCAGACTCAGGCTACGCTCACCTCCTCCAAGGGAGAGGAGCTCGAAAGGCTCGCTCTGCTCGACACCCTGACCGAACTGTACAATTCGCGCACTTTCCTGAAGGAGCTGAAAGACGAGCTCAAGCGCGCCAAGCGATATAAGCGCCCCGTGTCGCTGTGCATGGTCTCGATAGACAGCTTCAAAGAGGTCAGCCGCAATTACGGCGCCCTCACAGCCGACGCCATTCTCAAGGTGGTGGCCAATGTCATTCGCGGCTGTATCCGAGACGTGGACATTGCCGCTCGTTACAGCTCCGACGAGTTCGCCATCATTCTGCCGGAAACCAACGCCTCCGGTGCCGCCATCGTGGCTGAGCGCATCCGCCAGCGCATCGGCACCCAGAGCATCACGCACAACTGGCACAATCTCAAGGTAACCGCAAGCGTCGGGCTGGCGTCATTCCCCGCCCATGCCAGAGAGCACGACGAGCTGATTGCGCGCGCCACGCAGGCGCTGGAGCTGGCCGTGCAAAGAGGCGGCGACAGGGCCTGCACGGTGTAGCGGCCGGGGCTGCCGGGCGCTACCGCCGCCCAATGGCACGCAGACTGCCCGCTTGCCGCCATGGCAGCGGTGCTATCTTGCCGGCTGGAAGCCGGCGCTCTCGGCCAGACCAGACAAGGGCCATGCAGGCCAAAGTTGGTGCCATTGGGGCATGCGGGCTTAATGTTAAAATTGCCCCTTGCCAGCACAGCCGTGCTGGGAAGCCGGGCAGTTACCCTTTTCTCAACAAACACGTCACATGCTTGCAAAAAAATGGAAACTCCTTTTGGTCATCGGGGTCTTCATCTGGTCTGTCATGACGCTCATCCAGGTGGTGCCCGACAGTCAGCTTGAGCGCTGGCAGCGGCTGGCCTCCTTGCCGCCGGCCGAGCTGCAGAAAGAGGTTTACAGCACCGCCGCCAAGACGCCCGGATGGGACAAGATGAGCCAGTTCGAGCGGGAAGAGATCATCAAGCGCGGCTTCGAGGAGGCCCTGTTCGCCAACAACATCCAGGTTCTCGGCCACTACCACGGCTATGCCTTCCTGACCAATTTGAAGCTGGGTCTCGATCTCCGGGGCGGCAGCCAGCTTTTGCTTCAGGCTATGCCATCGAAGCTCGTGCCTGAGATAACGCCGGAGGTAATGAGCGGTGTGGAGACGGTGATCAACAACCGCATCAACAGCCTCGGCGTCTCGGAGACGGTGGTGCAGCGCGCCGGCAAGGACAGGCTCATAGTCGAGCTGCCAGGGGTGAAGGACCCGCAACAGGCAAAAGATCGCATAGGCACAACGGCGCTCCTGGAGTTCAAGGAGCTGGCTGCCGGACCGGACGGCAAGCCCATATGGAAAGACCTGGGGCTGACCGGGGCCGACTTCAAACATGCCCAGGCTCAGCCCATGGTTTCCGGCGGCACCTGGAGGATTGTCTTTGAATTCAAGCCCGAAGGCGCACGAAAGTTCGGGCAAGCGACCTCGCGCCTTGTCGGACAGCAGATTGGCATCTTCCTGGATGGCGAGCCGACCGAGCGCGGTCCGGACGGGCGCCCGCTGCCGATTGAGGAATACCACGGAATCACCGTGCGTGAGCCGATCCTGGCAGGCACCGGCGAGATCACCGGCAACTTCACCCGCGAGCAGGCAGTCGACCTGGCGGTAAAGCTAAACGCCGGCGCGCTTCCGGTGCCGGTGCGCATCCTCGAGGAGCGTACGGTGGGCGCCACGCTCGGTCAGGACTCCATCGACAAAAGCCTGGTGGCAGGACTGGTAGGCATCGTGCTGGTCATGATCTTCATGCTGGCCGTGTATCACGTGCCCGGCATGGTGGCGAACGTCGCGCTGGTTCTCTACACGCTCATCACGCTGGCCATATTCAAGACCGTCCCGGTTACGCTCACGCTGGCCGGCATAGCAGGGTTCATTCTCTCGGTGGGCATGGCCGTGGACGCCAACATCCTCATATTCGAACGAACCAAGGAAGAATTGAGAGCAGGAAAGAACCTGTACTCAGCAATTGAAGCAGGCTTTTCCCGGGCGTTTTCGTCGATCTTCGACAGCAACGTGAACAGCCTGATTGCCTGCGCGGTGCTTATCCTTTTCGGCACGTCGATCGTCAAGGGCTTCGCGGTGACGCTGGCCATCGGGGTTTGCGTTTCCATGTTCAGCGCCATCACGGCATCGCGTGAGTTCCTGCATCTGGTGCCGAAGCGCTTCGGCTTGTTCGGCATGAAGTACGAGAAGAAAGCGGTCAAGGTGGCAACCAAGGAGGCGTTGTGA
>DATNRD010000674.1:0-4748 GCA_036703665.1 Candidatus Obscuribacterales bacterium | reverse complement strand
TGCTGGAGGTCGCGCTTTTGATTCTGGTGGCCGGGGCGGCAACCTGGGCAGGTTTCAAGCTGGGATCGGTAGCGCGCGCGATCGTGCTTGTCCAGCTGTTTGTGTTGACTATTCTGGTGCAGTGGGCTCTGTGGCACTGGGCATCGGTGCCGAGCCATCCGCTTGCCTACTTCGCAGCCGTCTTCCTTGGTTGCTTGGCAGGCTACCTGGTGAGGCTCTGGGACGGGCAGCGCCTGAAGGCTGAATCGCAATATTACGAGCTGCTTTTGCGCAACCGCGAGCTGAACGAGACCAAGCTGCAGATCGTCAAACAGGATGAGGTTGAAAGACGCATGCTTGCGGCGGATTTGCACGACCAGGTCCTGAACGATCTCAAACAGATCCGCCACAAGCTTGACGATTACATGGACTCGCGCGATCCTGCCACGGCCGAATCGATCAAGTCCCTGCTGGGGCAGGCTATGGGCGAGATTCGCGAGGTGATGGACAGCCTCTGCCCGTCCGCCCTTGAGCACCTTGGGCTCCCGGCGGCTGTCGAAGATTGCCTGCGGCGCGGCTCGGAGCGGGCCGGGTTCAAGGGCCGATTCCGCAGCAAGGTCGAAAGCGCCGTCCTGGATCAGCTGTCCATGGTCGAGCAGTCGCTGCTTTACCGGCTGGTGCAGGAGTCGATCACCAATGTTTGCAAGCATGCCCAGGCATCCACGGTGCGAGCCACGATGGACATGGAAGGAGAGCACCTGGTTATACTCGTTGCCGACGACGGGCGGGGCATAGACTTCTCCAAGCTCCGGGACGACTCCCGGGGAGTCAGGTACATGCGCCAGAGAGCCGATTTAATCGGCGCTACAATATCATGGCGCCCCGGCGATCAGGGCAGGGGAACCGTTGTCGAGATCCGCATGGACATGTCCGGGAGAAAAGATGGCCAAAGTTCTGGTGGTTGAGGACGTCTCGGGGCTGCGCCAGCATGTCACCAGGCTATTGCGCGAGAAGATCCCGGGGCCGCCCGAGGTAATCGAGGCCGCCAACGGAGCCGAGGGGCTGAAGCTCTTTCGCACGGCCGGTCCGGACATGATCATCATGGACATCTCCATGCCCGAGATGAGCGGTATCAAGGCAGCTCAGCAGATCTGGTCCGAGAACCCGAGGGTCAAAATCCTGTTTTGGTCTCAGTACCATCGCGAAGCCTATGTCAGGGAGCTGGGCAAGATAGTTCCTGACGAAGCCATACACGGTTATGCCCTCAAGAGCGAGAGCGATGAAAAGCTGATTTACGCCATCAGCTCGATCCTCCTGCACGACAACCCCTATATCGACCCGCTTGTGCGCGGCGTGCAGGCCCGCCTGCAGTGCAAAGATCAGTCCTTGACCGATGTGGAGTTCGAAACGCTTATCGATATCGTGCTCGGGCTCACGGACAAGGCCATCGCGGCGCGCCGCCACATAAGCGTAAGAGGCGTGCAGAACCGGCTCTCCATGCTACTTTCCAAGCTGGTTGCCGGCGAGGAAGCGCACCTGCGGGAATCAGCTGGAATGGAGATATTCAATCCCCGCGCGCGCCTGGTGACGGAAGCTCTCAAGCGCGGCCTGGTGGATGTCGACGACCTCAACAGCCTCGATGACGAGCTCGAGGAGTGGCTAGCCGACGAATTCGATTACGAGCGCCAGCGCTAGCTGCGCGCGCTCTTGACCGGCATACCGCGCGAGTACTTGGAGCTTCCGCCCACCGCTCCGGGGATGTCCGAGGGTGGCTTGAGCTCGAAAGTCCTCATGCTGGGGTCCTCAATGGGTGGAGCGCCTTCGTACACGCCCCAGTATGAGGGGCCGACCCGGCGCCCGATATTGAGGCGCGGCTTCAAGACATTAAGTGCTTGAGCCCACAGCAGGCTGACAAATGCGAATCCGATTACAAGAAAAAATACGCAATCCAGGGCACCGACCATGTTCTCACCTTGTGTAAGTGCGCCGTCGCCGGCTCTGCGCCAAGCAGGCGGTTTTCCAGCCGCCCCTACCAGGCTGTGCCTATTCTGGCGGCTCTCGCCTCTGTGTGCATCGTTATTGAATCGACCAATAGCGGGGCTGTCTATGGGATTTCTGCGTAGTCGGCAGCTGTTCCTCGAAACTGTGGCAGGACTGGGTACATAGTTTGGGAAGGTGAGCGCGTGGGGCTTTCTGTCATTTTCAGGGAGCAGCGCTGTCAGAGTTACCTGGCCTAAGGTGCAGACCGATGTCTCAACATGTCGACAACCCTGATGAAAACCAGCCCGAATTCGATGAGGCGGAGTCGGACCTTGCTGAATCCGAAGAAGAATCGGCTCTGGACGCGCAGGGGCGGCCTGCGCCTCGACCGTCGGCGAAGAAATCGGCTGCCGACGGGCGCCCGGTCAAGCACAAGACACCGCATGCCGCGCCGGAGTCTGTGGAATCCGGAGCTTCTGACGCCGCCCGCATGCGGCGCGCGCCAGGGTTGCTCGCCTCGGAGGCGACATCGGGTCTGAAGGAGCTTGTCGACGAGCAGAAATCGCACCGCGAATACCTGAAGAAGGGGGGCAAGAGCGGTATCACGACAGACTTTTTGAAGGTCACGATTGAGGATGGGTCGGCCGACGGGCCTGCCGCCACTGGCGAGGCACGGGCCAAACATCCTCGAGACATTGGCGATGTCCCTGCCGGTGCGCAGCGCGCGGAATCGGGGCTCGGGATGCCGGCAGTCCAGAATGTGCTCGACGCGGTTTACCCCAGCAAAATCGAACAGGCGGCTGGTTTTCTGCAAAGGAGCCTGGAAACGCTCAACTTGCCGGAAAGCGAGCGGGTCGCCGGCATTGCCCGACCGGCAGAGGTCTTGGAAAGCCGTTCTCAGCTCACCAGGCAGGAGCAAATTCGGGAAGCGCTTGCCGTGACGCTTTCGGAGCAGATCATGACGCTCGACAGGCAGTGCCGGGCCAGGTATGGAACCGGCATTCTGGAATCGATTGACGATCCGGGGCTGGTTGCCCAGGCTACCAGGAGTGCCCTGGAAAAGTGCCTCAAAGGCAGACAGGAGAAAAGCTCGGACTCCTTTCCAGCGCCGCCGGACAGCAGGAGCGCCGGGGAGTCGCGCGATCGGTTTGCTGCAGCCATAGCCGAGACATGCGCGCGCTTAAACAGCCTGCCGGCCGCAGAGCAGACCGAGCGCATGGAAAAAATCGAGCAGAAGCTCGAGGCGCTGCGCACGTCCCGCGGGACCTCGATGGACTCTCTCATTGACGCGCTTATGGAAACCTTTTCTCCTCTTCCCGCAAGGCTTTCCTCGGATGTGAGCCTGGGTCCGGTGATTGGTGCCACCGCCGGCGCCACTATTTTGAAAATGTTCGGGGAATGCTCCGGAGAACGAGGTGAATACTCGTTTGCCGAAACAGGAAAAATGTCAGGTACGCTTACGGCGTGCATCAAGAGCCTTGCTGAATCCGTGCGGCCTGCCGACATCGAGGCGGGGCTCCAGGCTGCCGAGACGATCGCTGCCGGTACCGCTGATGCGATCCTTGCCCGGGTGCGAGCCAGCTGGTTGAAAGACGGTGCACAAGACACACTCCAGCAAGAGTTGAGCCGGATCTTGATTACCGCCATCAGGGGCGGAGCCCGCCTTATTGATGAGGCGGCTCTTGCCTCCCTCAGCGAGCGGGTGGCGGCAGAAGGCAGAGAGAAGGTCATACAGTCGTTGTTGAAGGACGGCTTGGCAAGCGCCATCGAAGTTGAGGCGAAGGCGAGCCTGAGGGCATGCATCGCAGGGCTGTTGGAACAGCTTCCCGAGACGAAGAGAGGTCTGGTTCCCGGTGAGGACAGCGCCAGAGCCGGTGCGGCCGCTGCGCCAGTTTTCGCGCCTGCCGGCTCGGGCGCCAATCCGGAGTTAGGCAGGGAACACGCGGTACAGGATGAGGACTCGGCCCGCACAGTTGAAAAAACTACGAGGCGACGCCGCACCCAGGATACGGATTTGCGACCGGGCAAAAGGGAAGCGGAGGCTCTGAAGGATACACGGGAGCGCCCGGCTGTCGGCCACGCACGTGTTGATGAGGACGATAAGGGTGTTCAGCGTGCGCGAGCGCGTGAGCGCGTTAAGACAGACCGGGAAGAAAACGTCAGGGACCAGCTCGTGGCGGCCCTGCCGGCCGATGCGGCGCGCTCTGCCAGGGAGAAGCCGCAAGAGCGTGAAGACGACCGCACGAAAAACCCTCTCGATACGCTGCCGGGCGTCAGCCACCACGCCGTTCTTCTTTTGGGCAAAGACGGGCGCCTTTACGTCAAGGACATGTCTGCCAGCGGCACATGGGTGAACGGCCGGCGCATTCCCTTCAACCAGCCGACCCCAGTCAGTCCTACCGACGTGATCCGGCTCGGCTCCAAATCCGGTCCCGAGCTGAAGCTCACCAAGCGCGGCGGACGAGCTGACCTGCAGCCGCCGGGCAAGGGCGCAGAGTGACTGCGCCCGCGCCGGCGCGGCGCTTGAGCGGCGCACTCCCAAGCTGCGGCGGGCAGGCACCTTGTCAGAAGGCCAAAACCAGCACGCAACAAGCGGCATATACCTCGAAAGATATTGAATTTAATGAAATTCCATATCACATGTGAGATATCGACATCGCTCCGCGGCCTCTACTATAGCATGTCACACGGGCGGGCAACAAAAAAGGGGGAAGAGCCGTGACCAGCATCAGAGCTCTTGCTGCCTCACTTGTGCGTGGGCCGGGTGAAGGAGGGGCCCTCTGGATGCG
>DATNRD010000673.1:0-6308 GCA_036703665.1 Candidatus Obscuribacterales bacterium | reverse complement strand
CCTGCCCGGCGAGATCGCTGGCGTTTCGGCCGCTCGGGATGACCGCCTGCCCGGCGAGATCGCTGGCGTTTCGGCCGCTCGGGATGACCGCCTGCCCGGCGGTCAGTTGCCGCGCACGGGGCGGAGCAGGAGAACGGTCTGGCCGTCGGTGACGCGGGAGTTGAGCTCGACCGGCTGGCCGCCGACGCGCAGGTCGTAGCCGCTGTGGTCGATCTCGGCGTACTTGAGGACGTCGCGGACGGTCCAGTCGCTGCCCTCGAGAACGAGCTTGCGGATGTTGCCGGGAACGCCGACGTTGACCGAGATGGTGCCGACGGGAGTGGCCCCGGTGGAGATGCCGGTTTCGGCGGCGACGTTGCCGCCTTCGTTCTTCAGGTTGGTCATGTGTTGCTCCGTTGAGCTCGGCTGTGCAACCCCAGGCCCTGGGCGGGCTAATCCCGCCGTACTGGCTTCAGGCGTTGCACTGCCGGGAAGGGACTGTTGAGGGACAGGGAGTTTGTCCCTGCGAAGCCGCTAGGAACCTGGCGCGGCCACAGTGGCCAGCGTCGTTTTCAGGAGTATCCCTGGGGGCGCAGGCAGCTTGCCTGCGCCCCCAGGCGGATGCGCATTTACCAGATGCAGCCAGGCGTTACGCCCGCTTCTCGTAGTCCGTGATCGGCAGCTGCCGCCACTTGCCCTCGCCCAGCAGCTCCAGCACGGCCGTGTGGTACTTCCTCAGGCTGGGGCGGTGACCGACGCTGACGTAGGTCGTGCCCGACTTCTGGAGCAGCGAGTAGAGGTAGTCCTCGTTCGGCTCGTCCAGAGACGAGGTGGCCTCGTCCAGGAAGGCGAACTTGGGCTTGGCAAGCAGCAGGCGCGCAAAGGCGATGCGCTGCCGCTCACCGGGCGAGAGCTTCATGTCCCAGTTGTGCACGGCATCGAGCCCGCCCACGCGAGCGGCCAGATCCGGCAGGTTGACGAGCTTGAGCAGCTCGAGCAGCTCTTCGTCGGTGGCCTTGCTGTGCGGGAAGACGAGCTGGTCGCGCAGCGACCCGAGGATCATGTACGGCTCCTGCGGCAGGAACATCATCATGCCGAGCTCGGGATGGACGATGGTGCCGCTGCCCGAGTTCCAAAGACCGGAGAAGCCGCGCAACAGCGAGCTCTTGCCCGTGCCGGAGCGACCGGCCACCAGCAACCCGGAGCCGGCGGGGACCTCCGTCGTCAACTTCTCGATGAGAGTGCGCGCGTAGTTCGGCGTCATGAGCGTCATGTCGACCGTGGCGATGCGCGGCTCGATCACCGTAGTGATCCGCGGCTTGCCGGGCTCGGGGCCGGCTTCCGGCTCATCAAGCGCCTCGGCGAAGCTGCCCAGACGGTTGATGTTGGCGGCGTACTGGGCCAGCGACTGGAACTGCGTGACGAAGACCGCCAGCGCACCCAGGATCATGCTGAACGCCATGGAAGCCTGCTGGAAAGCGCCGATCTTGGCCTGGCCCGCGAAGACCAGGGGAGCGATCACCAGGTAGGGGATGATCGTCACGAAGTAGTCGAACGCCGTCTGGAAGAAGCCGACGTTCCGGCTCCAGTTGATCAGCTTGTGCGCGTTGTCCACCACCTGCCCGAAGCGTCCCTTGACGGTGTTGAGCTCGCGCTCCTCACCGCGGTAGAAGGCGATGGATTCGGTGTGGTTGCGCACGTGGATGAGCGCGTAGCGGTAGTCCGCCTCGAGCTTCAGCTGCATGAAGTTGAGCGAAACCAGCCGCCGCCCGAACAGGATGATCACGACGGACCCGATGACCGAGTAGCCGATGACGATCCAGGTCAGGTTGTGCGAGATGGCCCAGAGCACCGTGGCAAAGGATGCCAGCGTGATGATCGAGTCCAGGAGCACGAGCGCCAGCGACAGCGTTTGGTTGACCGCTGCGTCGATGTCCTGGTGCATGCGCTCGTCCGGGTTGTCGATGGCCGGGTTGTTGCCGATGCGGTAGTAGTTCCTTCTCTCGAAGTACCTCCGCATGTAGTCGTTGGTCATCCACTGCCGCCAGGACAGCGCCAGCTTGTTGCGAATCCAGCGGTAGAGCACCACGATGAAGGTGCCGTAGAAGAACACCCAGCCGACGCCGAAGATGGAGCGATAGAACGAATCCTTGGCGGCCTCGGCCGCGGCGGAGTTGCCGGCGCCGGCAGCCATCGCCCATTCCTGGACGTAGTTGAGGATGTCGCCCCAGGCGTAGTTGAGCTTGACGTTGAGCAGGTTGACGGCCACGAGGCCGGCAAGGAGAAGCAGCAGCAATCCGCGACCCACCCACTTGGTCGGAATCGACAGCGGCGAGAGCACCTTGTTCAGGGGCCACGGCCAGCTGACGGATTCCTTTTCGTTGGCAAACCAATAGGGCTTGGCGATTGCGATGACCCTGCGAATGAGAGATCTGTTGGACTGAGTCATTGTCAGTCTCCCTCAGTGGTTCTCGAGCATGCTTGCTCGGGTTGGATGTTGCGAGCCAAAGGCCTCGCAAGCGGCAAGGCGCGGCCCTGAGCCGGCCATGCGTCTGGTCGCTTACAGGACGGTTGACACGGGAAGAAGCAGGAAAGCCGGCAGTCAGTTCGCGAACGCCTGAAAAGCAGCTACTCCAACACCACAGCAGCTGAGTTGCTGCGCCTGTTCTTCGAAATGTGGTGCCGGCTGCGGTTTTCCTGGTGCGTTTAGTCGTTCGAGAAAGAAAAAGGAATAGACGTTTTCTACTAACAGAAGCGCTTGTCTACTATCAGGAAGTACCTGCCGGCTCCGCAACATTTCTTAACAGCGCCTGGAAGGTGCGCCGTATGCTTGTTGGTAAGCCGCAGAAAAGCGAATTGGGGGGCTGTTTTTGTGGCATTTAATCGCGTGTCCGGTTGTCGAGGGGTTGTGGATCACAAGCGAAGCTGGCGCGAGCGATTTGTATGTAGCTCACCTTGCGCAAGCAAGGTCGCGGCGGCTCAAAACTTAGTCGTCAAGAGGGGTTTGGTTGTGTGTGGTATCTTGACAAGTGGCTGGGCTGGTACCTCCGGTGGTACCACTGTGCGATTCCTACTTGTTTGTTTGCCGGAGGATCCACAGGCATGTCAATATCTGCAGGGCAGCGAGGGCGGCGGCCAGAGGCGGCCTGCTGCCGACCGCACCTACGCCTCGCTGCCAGAACCGCGACCATCGTGAAGGGCGGGTCGCAAGCCAGATGCCGTCTGCGATCCCCCAGACAGCGACGAACCTCATGAACCTATCCATGCTTTTCTCCTCCACGACATACGCACGTCCTGCTTTCAAGCACAGGTACGTTTATCAAGTTGCCCGAAGCGTGTGGCAGACCGGGTATCCCCTCCGAATTGCTTGCCCGGGAAGCCAACCACGTTAGGTACAATAACGTGCGCAATCATGCACCTGTGCCTCTTGACTACGAGAAGCCCGCTGGACGCTCTTGTGTCCGCGGGCCGACCAGTGCTTGAAGGGTCAATTGAAGCAAGCAGTCTTATCAAGAGGCTGGTTGCGTTTACCCACGGCGCTGCAAGAAGTTTGTCCATTTTTCTTACACGGATCCGGCCTGTCTAACTCATGACTGCTTTGCTCCCGCTTTATTTTGCTCTGGGCTTCTGGGCCGTGGGGGTTTGTCTTGCCCTTGCCGCGGGCAGAAGGGCCGGCAACATCCTGTACTCGGCTTTGTTGTTTGCCGGAAGTGTTTCGCTGGTCTTGGCCTCGGCGGCAGGCGCTGGCATGGATGTGTTTTTGCAGGGGCCAGAACCAATCTATTTTGCTGTCGCCCCGCTTCTCAACAGAGTGGATTCCCTGGCTTGCCTTTTTCTGGGACTGCTTGGTGCGGTTGGAGCTGCCGCGGCCGCGTTTTCTCCCGGATATCTCGCCCATCTCAAGGACAGGATCAACATCGGCTCGTACTGGGCGTGCTTGTTTCTCTTCATGCTGGCCATGGCGGAGGTCGTGCTCAGCGCAAATGCGGTCACGTTCCTGGTGTTCTGGGAGGTCATGTCGCTCAGTTCGGTGGCGCTGGTCGCCGCCGATCAGGCAAACAAGAAGGCACCACAGGCGGCCCTCATCTACCTGGGTGCCACGCGAGTCGCCACAGCGTTCCTGGCCGGCGGCTTCCTGTGGCTTCATGCTTTGACCGGCAGCTGGAGCTTCAGTGACTGGCGTTTGTCCGGCGAACCGTATTTCTGGGCGTCTGTTTTGATTTTCCTGGGCCTCATGATCAAAGCCGGGGTGTGGCCATTCCACCTGTGGTTGCCGTATGCTCACCCGGCTGCGCCCACGCCCGTGTCGGCACTGATGAGCGGCGTCATGATCAAGATTGCCATCTATGCTCTCGTGAGGCTGCTTGTCCTGGGCGAAGCCGTTTCCGGCCCGTTCCTTTACGTGGTATTGGTCATGGGCACGGTGTCGGCATTCTGGGGCGTACTCTTTGCGCTGACCCAGAGAGATCTCAAGCGCCTTCTGGCTTACTCCAGCATCGAAAATGTCGGCCTGATTCTCATGGGCATTTCCGTGTGCCTGTATTGCAAAGTCTCCGGACTCCCTGAAGTAGCGGCCATTGCCCTGGCTGCAGCGCTGTTTCATTGCATCAATCACGGGCTTTTCAAGTCGGCGCTTTTTCTGGGCGCCGGCGCGGTTGATGCAGGGGCGGGTACGAGGGATCTGGAGCAGCTGGGCGGGCTTGCCGGACGGATGCGCTATACTACCGCGTGCTTCCTGGCTTCCAGTCTAGCGTTGTGCGCCCTGCCGCCGTTCAACGGCTTTGCCAGCAAGTGGCTGCTTTACCAGAGCCTCTTCCGGCTGGCGTCCTTGCCTGGTTCTCCCGTGACTCATGCGCTGGCGCTTGCTTGCATCGGGGTGTTGGCGCTGGTCGGCGGGCTGGCGGTCGCCTGCTTTACCAGAGCGGTCGGCATCGGCTTTCTTGGTCGCCCGCGCGCCCACTTTGTAGAACGGGCGCACGAGGGGACCTCCGGCATGATATTTTCACAGCTTCTCCTGGCATCGAGCTGTCTTGTGCTCGGGGTTGCGGCCGGACCCGCACTTAAGGCCTTCCAGCCCGTTTGTGCCGCTGTCGCGCGGGTTCCAACGGACGTGTCGTCGGCGTTTACTGTGCCGATGACCATGATCTTCGTTGTGCTGCTGGCATTTGTGCTGGCGCCGGTGCTGCTCGTGCTCGAACCGGCCGCTGCAAGAAAGTACAAGACCTGGGAGTGCGGCTACGGCGAACTGTCATCGAGGGCACAGGCCACTGCGCAAAGCTTCGCTCAACCAATCGAGCACATATTCAGCCCGGTGCTGCAATACACGATGATGCTCAAGATCACGGGAAAGGACAGACGGCACTTTCCCGAGCACGTCAAAGTGGAATCCAGCTTCGTGTCGCTGTTGGAGTCGCGCATATATCTGCCGGCCATCAACGCCATCGAATGGGCGAGCAAGCGCCTGGCGGCGATCCAGGCGGGAAGCATACACCTCTATCTCCTGTACATGCTCATGACGCTCATATTGCTCGTGTCGGCCGGTGCCCAGCTATGAACGAAGCCTTAAGCTGGTTGTCGTTTCTGGTCAGCGTTCTGATCTTGCCCGGGATCGTGCTCGGCATCATCCGGAAGTGCAAGGCCCGCCTGCAAAATCGGCTCGGACCGCCGTTGCTGCAGCCCTTTTACAACCTGTTCAAGCTGCTTGGCAAGACGGAAACCGTAAGCGATACGGCATCCTGGCTGTTTCGCCCGAGCGCGGCGATCAACCTGGCCGTCATGGCTGTCGTGACCCTGCTTGTTCCCTGGCTATCGTACAAACCGGCTGTGCCCGGAGACGATTTATTCCTGGTCATCTATCTACTTGCCCTGTCGCGTTTTTTCGCGATTCTTTCATCTCTCGATACCGGCTCCCCGTTCGGGGCCTTCGGAAGCAGCCGTGAAGCCACGCTCTCTCTGCTGGTTGAGCCAGCGGTAGTGCTAAGTCTGGTGGCGCTGGCGGTGCCGGCTGGCTCGACAGACCTGAGCCGGATTTTCGGGTCCGGGGCGCAGTCGTCTGCTTTTGCCCTGCCGCTGTGGTTGCTGGCAGGCGTCGGTCTGTTTCTGGCCAGCCTCGTGGAGCTGTCGCGCATGCCGATTGACGATCCGACGACGCACCTGGAGCTGACCATGGTCCACGAGGCCATGATTATCGAGAACTCGGCAAAGAATCTGGCTCTGGTCGAGTACACCTATGCTCTGCGCATGGCTGTTCTGTACGGGCTCTCCGCGCAATGCCTGCTGAACGGGCTGTGGCTGGTATGGCCGGCCGGTGCAACCATGCGCGCCGTACT
>DATNRD010000672.1:0-2558 GCA_036703665.1 Candidatus Obscuribacterales bacterium | reverse complement strand
ACCTGCTTGCTATATTGAGTGACATACTTCAAGCGGTTCAGCGGGCACGGTCCGACTTTGACCACACAGGAGCTGGAGAGATGGCCTCAGCAATCTACCTGGACAACAGCGCGTCTACTCGGGTCAGAGATGAGGTGGCCGATGCGATGCGTCCTTACCTGACCGAGAAATGGGGCAATCCCTCTTCCATCCACGCGTACGGCCGCGAGGCACAGATGGCGATTGCTGCTGCTCGCCAGCAGGTGGCAAAGCTGCTCAACTGCCAGCCGGAAGAAATCTATTTCAGCCCTTGCGGAACCTACAGCAACAATGTGGCTATTTTGGGCAGAGCGCGCTTCGCGGAAGCTAACGACCAGGGTCGACACCTGATCACCACCCCCATAGAGCACTCCTCCGTCAACGGACCGGTCAAGCATCTCGAGGCCTGCGGTTGGAAGGTCACGTACCTTCCCGTTGACCGCGAGGGCTTTGTGAAGCCGGGGGACCTGGAGAAGGCTATAACTCGGGAGACGAGCATCATCTCCATCATGTGGGCCAACAACGAGGTCGGCACGCTGGAGCCGATCGCGGAGCTGGCGGCCATCGCCGCATCGGCCGGCGTCTATTTCCACACTGATGCCGTACAGACAGCCGGCAAGCTGCCCATTGATCTTTCCACTGTCCCTGTGTCCGCGCTGTCCATCTCCGGACACAAGTTCCACGCGCCCAAGGGCATCGGTGCGCTTTTCGTGCGCCGCTCGGTTAATGTGATGCCGCTGGTCTTCGGCGGAGGGCAAGAACACGGGCTCTTCCCCGGTACCGAGGGGTTGGCCAACATTGTGGCAATCGGCAAAGCAGCGGAGCTGGCTGGTGAAGAAATGGACACGAACCTCTCGAGAATGCGCCGCTTGCAGGACATCCTGAGCGACCGCCTCTCCCGTGTTCCAGGCATCAAATTCACCGGCGCAGAACAACCGGACAAGCGTGTTCCCGGGCACGTGAGCGTGCTGGTGCCGGGTTCGGACGGTGAGACTCTGGTGATGAAGTCCGACTTAAAAGGTGTCTCCATCTCCAGCGGCTCCGCCTGCAGGCAAGGCATTGTCGAGCCTTCCAGAATCGTGCTGGCGCTTGGCTGGCCGCAGGACGAGGCGCTCGGGTCTGCGCGCATCTCCGCCGGGCGCTTCAACACGGAAGAAGAGTGCACCCGGGCTGCCGATTTGCTTGCTCAGGTCTTTGCTGCCGTTCAAGAGTCCGCCGGCGCCTGCGGTAAAGTCACGGCGTCTTAAGAAATGCCGGCCCCTGGGGTGTCCTACCACAATCCGGTACTTCTCTTGAGCTCGACCAGCGTCACGAAGAGGCGCAGGGGATCTTCGGGGAAGGCGCGCAGACCCCGGCTCAAATAGAATTCGCGCGCGTGCTCATCCTTGGCATCCACAACAACGGCACGGAGCCCGGCGATTTCGGAGGCTGCGATCGCTCGAAGCAGTGCGTCTTGAAGTAGCTCACTCCCCAGTCCCCTGCCGGCCGCTGACTTATCCACGGCAAGCCTGGCAATGAGCAACGCCGGCACCGGGTACTTGCCCAGTCCCTTCCTCAACTCGGGTGGGGCGTCCGCCCAGGAGATGCTTGCGAAGACCAACGTGTAATAACCAAGTACCTTGCCGCCTTCGTGAGCAACATATGTGCGTGCGGCTTCCTTCGCCTGGTTTTGCCGGGCATATCGTTGAAGGTAAATGTTGAGGACTGCGTTGCCGCAGTCGAACCCGCTCAGTTCGTGTCTTTCGGAAAGAAGATCCAGACGGATCGTCAAAGTTTTTCCCGGTTGAGCCTCGACCTGCGCGTAATAAGCTTGCGGAGGGCAGGAGAAGGCTCCGGCGGATTGTCCAGGGCGTCACAAAAGGCCTGCCAGTCACTCGTTGACAGGACGATGTTCGCCTGTTCGCGGATTACCCGCTGGGCAGCCTCATAGGCGGTGTCGAGGATAAAGTTGGTGGCAGACGTTTGCTTTAGTAGGGCGGCCTGCTCTATTGCCGACTTTTGTTCGGCTGTTGCCCTCAAGTCAAAACGGTGGTTTTTGCGCTTTTCGGCAGGCAACTTTCTCATCTCCGCGGTTGCCATTGTACCATCGCGTACGTACAATGTGCGGTCGCGATATGCTTGTGTTTGGCCGCAGGGTAAGACGCTGGGGTCTGCGCGCATCTCCGCCGGGCGCTTCAACAGCGAAGAAAAGTGTACCCGGGCTGCTGATTTGCTTGCTCAGGTCTTGCCTGCCGTTCAAGGGTCAGCCGGCGCCAGGGATCAGTCAGTGCCTTGGTGGGATGACGCAATACAGGCCATCGCTGCCGATGTCGAAGACGCGGTTCCAGCGGGCACGGTAATTCTCCTGGGCGGCGTCAGCCGCGAATTCGATGAGCTGCTCTTCTGAAAAAGGGTCTTCGGGCCAATGAGTGGGTAAACGGAGCATCTTGACTGCCGTCAAAGTGCCATAGGTTGCCAATCCTGTAGACCTTTCCCCGACTCCAGAAATTCCTAGAAAGGCCGGCACGCCGGTGCGGGGAAACAGGCGTGAGGTATCGGAT
>DATNRD010000671.1:0-3552 GCA_036703665.1 Candidatus Obscuribacterales bacterium | reverse complement strand
GGCCGAGCCGGCCACCGATCTGGCCGTAACCGTGTCGTATGAGCGCCCGAGAATGTGCATGAGGGAATGCGAGACTGTCGCCTGGGCCGTCACCTCGACGCGTCCAGGTTCAGACTCACCCGGAGGGGTAACGTTGATGTTCACGTCCATACCTGGGGACTCGTCGCTGACTGGCTTGCCATCGGCTTTGTTTTCGGCGGCGGTCTGAAGAGCATGGCGCTCCACGTCGTCCGGAGCTCGATACAGATCTATTGCGCCCGCCAGTGCTGCCGCGTCCGTGGCTCTCTGGAGCTCCTTTCGGACAGCGTGCAGATGTGACGAGTCCACTATGAAAGCTCCTGCCAGCGCGGCAATCAGCGCTACGGCTAACAGTATGAGGCCGCTCAGTTGTCCGGCTTGTGTTCGACGAGTCATCGCTGTGTACCTCCACAATTTAATCCAAGGCCTGTGTAGCAGTCGCGCTTAGTTCGATCGACCCCAGATTGAGCGGGTCCGGGTTGGGAAAGGGCGGCAGGCCGTATTGCCCACCGCGAAACCTCACTCTGACTGTGACGCTGGGCGGATCTGCCCCCAGAGCAAACGTCGGGTCGTCAAACTGTCGGGAGTCTACGATGCAGTTTGGGGACCTGATGCCATCGAATACCTGCGAATTCTGCATCCCCCTGTCACTGGCGACATCGGAGTCTTTCCAATATGCAATCGCCAGAGCCCTGGCTGCCTGGTGTGCAGCGGATGAAAGGGTGTTGTAGATCATGATGGCGGATGTGGCCTCAACTACTCCGAATATGATGATAAAGACCGTCGGAACGAGCAGCGCTACGGCCGCTGCAAACTCTACCAGCGACGCTCCCCGGGCTGGTTTTTTGAACCGGCGGGTCCACGCCGTCCTTCTCCTGCTCTTCTCGATGCGCCAGACGAACATTGTTGTAGCTCCTCCTCAGTCTCCACTGTCGCTCCAGAACTCACCGCGATCGGATACCTCTGGCGCGGGAGGATCGCTCTTCTCGCGCGAGGAGTCGCCTGCGGCGTGCCACCAATGCTCGTGGGCCGCATGCTCGGCGTCTCCCAACAAGCGATCCGCGTACCGTGTCCTGTGGAAGTGATTCAGGATGTCTGCGTGATGGTGTCCTTCCGGTTGCTCGGCCTGATGCGCATGCTCCAACTCGAGCATATGTTCCAGCCGCTTCATCTCTTCCATTGCCTCGGGGGCGTATGCTTTGTAGAAGATGCGCCGGAAACTACCGGCAATAGATCTAAGTGCAGTTGAAAGAGAAAAACCAACCATAGCACCCCCCGTGCCGACCGGCATGTTTTGTGTCCCCCGATGCCTTATCATTCTGGGGGGACCCGGCGCTGACACGCATCGTTCGAAAGGACGCTTTCCGGGTGGAAAGTTTGCCGTGCTTCGTCGAGCCGCTCGCAGTCCGAGCTAGGCACGGTTAACTTCAGGCCGCCTTGGCAGTGGTTGGGTGGATAAGCGCGAACGATAAGAGGGGGATGCCGCCTCGATCATCCTCCGGGATGATTTATGGAGGAATCTCGATCCAATTGTACGGCGCCGCTCTGACGCTGCGGGAAATCATGGGAGGATTCACTCTCCTCATCATCGCCATGGACGCTCCGGCTGACGACAGCAAGCAGCAGTCATCCGTACCGGCTCAGACGGATGCAGCTGCGGAGGGTTCTGGCGCGTGCTGGCGAAGCTGCCAGGAAAGCTGTTCGGCAGACCCGCCGGAAGACATTGCCTGTCTGGTTACCTGAGCGTCATCCGTCGCATGGGTTGTCTCTTCCCGGCTTTCCAGCCAGAGCAGCAGGCAGGGGAGCCCGCAATACCGGACGAGCATATCTGAGGAAACCCCGAAGGGCGTCATGCAGGTGCCGGGCTCGGGCAGGGCAGGGATGGTGACCAGCGTGTCTCGCTCGAACTCTATATTGGGTAACCACGGCGCCAGTGGCCCCTGTATTATGTCCATTTCGATAACCAGCTCCGGAAAGACATCCTTGAGCACGGCTTTCTGTTGGACCAGGCTATGCAGCGCCCCGTCCTCCTCGGCCGCACGCTCTTTCCAGTAGACTATGCGCATGGGAAGCGAGAGATAGCGTGCCAGGTCGGCACATCTCGAGATGCTGTCCGAGTAGTCCCTGCGTGCGGACACGATGATGCTTATGCTGGTCCACATTTCGCAGCTCTCCTGTACGATTAGCAGCGGCCGGGTACAGTAGTGAGACAGCTTCTCCGCCAGCGAGTGGCGGACAAATCTTCTGCGCTCGTCACTCAGGGACTTGAGGTTTGTGCGTTTGTGCCCGACTGCCACGAGGTCGTAAGCTCTTGCCCGTCTGCAGATCTCGGGCACGTAGCTACCTTCGTCGAGAACCGTCTCCGGGGTGAGCCCACGCGATTGGCAGCGGTTCTCGTAAACCTGGAGCAGCGTCTGCCCGATGGATACAAGCTGAGTGCGGATGGGTTCGAAAGCAGCCATATACGGTCCGCTGCCAATGAGACCGGGCAGGTCGTGGGCAAGGAACTCCCATATGGCGACCGAATCAACGACGTGCTGCGCGGTCACGCGCGTATTGTACCGCTCGGAAAGGGCCAAACATAATTCGGCGGCCCAGTGAGCCTGCACGGAGCCATCGACTGCCAGAAGTATCGATTTGTCTTGCATGCTTACCTCGGGGAGCAGGTCTACGTCTTGCGCAAGTGGGCCTCTTACCACCAGTTGTCCGCTCTAGAACACCCTCTTGGCATCAGTCTACATGATGATTTTTGTAAGGGTTTTACGAACCGCCATCCTTAAGAAGGATGACCGCGCGGCCCTGCCCTCTACCTTGTGTTGCTGGACGTCTCGAACCCCAGCCGGTCGATCAGGTAGATCCAGAATGGCAGAAATATGATGAGCAGGAGCCCCACTGCGGCAAGAATATCAAGCATTGGTGCAGTCCCTCCATTTCCGGCAACAACAGTAAACGCTGTTTTGCCTGAAGATTCATCCACCGTCGGGCCGAAGCCTGCAGGCGCAGGGTCAGGGGGGCTCATCCGGGCGGATGAAAAGATTTCCGGTCATCGGAACCTGTAGATCGTCCTTTAGAGGCTTACGGGCCGGACGTGACGATGCTGTAATGAGAGCTGTGTTACGCGTTGGGGAGGTCGACGATGCCCTTTAAGAGTTTGCTGGTTGCCCTGGATGGCTCGGAATATAGCCAGCTTGCAGCGGATTATGGAATATGGCTGGCTTCCGAGCTTGATGCTAGTCTGGCGGGGCAACATGTGGTCGACCCACGCATGGTGGATCTTTTCATAGCTCCTGAATTCGCCGAGGAGCTTGGATTTTCGCAATCGGTCGAAACGTCTGAGAAGGTGTTTCGCGCCCTCAAGAAGATCGGGGCCCTGGTGCTGGAGTTATTCTCCAAGCAAGCTTTCGCTCGCGGGCACAAGACGGATACCTTCCTGGATGTCGGATATGTCATCGAGGAGATCGTGAAGCGTGCGGCCGGCTTCGATTTGTTGATCATGGGGCACCGGGGGAGAGGGCGCAAGCACATGCCGGGAGA
>DATNRD010000670.1:0-8959 GCA_036703665.1 Candidatus Obscuribacterales bacterium | reverse complement strand
CTGATGCAACGGAGAATGAGAACGATGGGGCGGACTGACATCGAAATCATCGAGTCACTTGAGAAGTCACTGGCAGCCTTAAAGCGTCCTGGCGTACCGGTCGAAGCTCAACAGGCTGTGCGAGACATGATAGAACTCGTGGAACGCTTCCAGGACAACCAGGACAGTCTAAAAGAGGCGCGTGACATATGCTGGACAAATGCTATTGACCGAATCGCACAGTCCCAGAAGGAATCCGTTGAGGCTATTGATCGTATTGCCAGCACGCTTGAACGCCTCGCAGTAGCACAAGAACGTTTAGCCATCGCGGCCGAACAAGATGCGCTAGGGCGGGCACGACTCCTGCAGGACCAGCACAAGCTGATTACCGCTTATGGCAGGCTTGAGCGCCAGCTCTCACACAGAGTTCAAAAGAAATCGAACCGCACCGGAGGGTAAAAGTGCGGTTCGGCCGACTACCAAGAAACAGAGGATACCTGAAATGCAGCAGGACGGGCAACAAGCACGCAGATCGCCACCACCAATCTCCATGAAGTGAAAACCCCGCTGGGGGAGCGGGGTTGAGCACATGCGAAAGGATGAGGATATGTTATCTCATGGCCACTACGAAGGCAATAGCTATCTTGATGCCGCAAGTGTCGCCGCCGCCCTTGGTGGCAGGCGTAGCGGACGCGGTTATCTGGCTCCGTGCCCGACTCATGCGGATGTTGGCCCGAGCCTGTCCATAAGGGACGGAGACGACGGCAAGGTATGGCTAACGTGCTTCGCTGGCTGTGACCGCCGGGATGTCTGGGCGGCAATCAAAGGCGCCGGCATAGTAGCCAGCGATGTTCGCGCCGAGCGCGTCACACCACGAAGGCCGCCCAACAATGCCAGCGCTAGGCGCATCTGGGATGAGTCACGCGGCATCCTTCCGAGTGGTCCGGTTTACCGTTATCTGTCTAATCGGGGCATACGGCTCTGTCAGATTCCGGGCACCCTCCGCTACCACCCGAGTCTCGCCCGCTGGGAGCAGGATGGGGACAAGTGGGCAATTGCCGGCAGACACCCGGCGATGGTGGTACGCATTGATGACCCGGACGGCAACTTTGTCACAGTGCATCAGACCTTCCTCACCCATGAAGGGCGGAAAGCCGGTATTCAGCCAGCGAAGCGGATCAAATCCACGGGCATTCCACTAAACGGCTGTGCGATTCGCCTGTTTCCGGTAACCGACGGCCTGATTATCGCGGAAGGCGTAGAAACTGCGCTTGCGCTTCACGTGATGACTGGGCTGCCAGTGTGGGCAACGATCTCCGCATCTTTGATGAAAAGTCTGGTGCTGCCAGCGAGCATTCAGGAAGTGGCTATCGGCGTTGACCTAGACCTGAACGGCGCTGGCGAGCGAGCGGCGAATGAATTAGCGTGGCGGCTACAGCAAGAAGGGCGGCGCGTGAAGTTGATGATCCCTCCAGGGACTGCCTCGGACAAAGGGATTGACTGGGCAGATGTATTAGGGGCACAACAATGAGCAGTCTATTTGAGCAGATCAAGGCAGCCCTTGAAAGTGGAGAAAGCGGAACTGGCAGGGCTCGAGTGGTGGCCGACTTAAAGGATCCCTCACCACTCAGGCCCGATGAATCGGCCGCTCAACTACAGGAATGGCCTGAGCCCCAAGAAATCAAAAGCGAGCTGTTACCGGTTGCCCCGCTTCCGCCCGACATTATCCCTGAGCCATTTCGGGAGTACGTGACAGATGTGAGCCGGCGGATGCAATGCCCCCTCGACTTCGTGGCCACAGCTTATGTGGTGATGGCAGGTGCAGTTATCGGGGCAGGCTGCGGTATTCGACCAAAGAGAAGGGATGACTGGCTTGTAATTCCGAACCTTTGGGGCGGCGTCATCGCCCGGCCCGGCAAGCTCAAAAGTCCAGCGCTGCATGAGGCATTCCGAGCACTTTCCCGGCTTGAAGCCAAGTCCAAGGAAGACTATGAGCAGGCAGACGAAGCGTACCAAGCGGAGGTGCAGGTCTACGAAGCAACCAAGCGAGCCCTTAGGGACCATATGACGGCAGTTGCGAAGGGAACCAAGAAAAGCGCGGAACTTCCAGATATGGATGAACTCAGGAATCGATTCGCAAGTCTGAAACCACCGGCTGAGCCTGTCTGGCGCAGGTACCGAACGAACGACGCCACCATCGAAAAAATCACCGACCTGCTCAAAGAAAACCCGCGAGGTTTGCTGGTGGTACGAGATGAGCTGATAGGACAGTTAACTGCTTGGGACCGCGAAGGGCACGAGCAAGACCGGGCATTCTTTCTCGAAGCATGGAACGGCTTTGGCAGCTTTACGGCCGATCGCATCGGGCGCGGTACTGTGCACGCCGACAATCTGTGTGTCTCGCTGTTTGGCGGGATACAACCATCAAAACTGCTCAATTACCTCTACCAGGCTTCGCGGGGCAATGATAACGATGGATTGGTCCAGAGACTTCAGGTTCTCGTGTACCCAGACACCAGCGAAGAATGGGAGTTGGTCGATGACTACCCTGACACTGCTGCAAAAAACAGAGCGTTTACCGTCATAGAAACGCTTGCATCAATGGATTTCGTGGCACATGGCGCAATTAAAGCCGAGACGGACAGAATTCCTTACTTCCGCTTTGACGATCAAGCACAGCAACTCTTTTATGAATGGCTCACGGAGCTTGAGAGGGTCAAGCTGAAACATGATGATGAGCCGATTGTGATTGAACACCTGAGCAAGTACCGGAGCCTCATGCCCAGCCTCGCACTTATCTTTCACCTCGTGGGCGTGGCGGATGGCACCGCCACCGGTGATGTAGGATTGCCGGCGGCAGAAATGGCCGCGGCATGGTGTGACTACCTTGAGACCCATGCGCGGCGCATCTACGGACAGGTGGCAGGCATCTCCCAGAAGGCAGCGGCAAACCTGGCCAAGAAGATTCGGCAGGGTGCCCTGCAAGATGGCTTCACCCTCCGTGATGTGCACCAAAACGATTGGAGCTTTCTATCCGACCGGGAAGTGGTGGCGGACGCTTGCGAGACTTTGATTGAGGCTGGGTGGCTTCAAGCGATACCCGTGACGCCCGGTAAGGCAGGCGGACGGAGGACGATCCGATACTTCATCAATCCAAAAGTGAGGCGCGGCTGATATGGGTCGTTGGCTAGAAAAATTTTTGAAAACGGGCGACTCCCCCACCCTCAAAACCCCCGAAACCTATCGGGGCAAAGATGGCGATCAGGTTTTGAAGGTTTTGAGGGTACCTCCCCCTCCCGTTGCAGAGAAAAATTTTTCTCCGTTCAAGGACGACGATCGGCTATCGACCTGGCTGCAAAGAGTCCGGCAGGCTGCCACAGTCGATGCGGTCCTGGACATCGTGAACGCATTCCGCCCGCTTGAATGGACCGACCAAGAACGGGCTCGGATGTCCCAAGCCTACGTCAGCCGGATCGAGACCTTGCACCCACCTTCCGTGGTGGCGCGTGAGCCGCTCCAACGTGCCCGGGAAGATGTCGGCTAGGGAATCACCCGCCGGTGGTCGAAAACGCGGCTGAAAAAGTCACAAAGGCGTCCGTGCGAGCACGTGAATAGTTGAAGGATACCCGACTGGCTGACCCCAATAAGTTTGATGTCAGGTGGCCGGTCGATATGCGAGTTATATTGACCGCCGGATTTGTCATTGCCGGAGGGTGCCAGCATGAGACTCACTGTTCTAGGTGCTTTCTTTTCCGCCTCGGCCTTGTTACTCCTGCCGACACTACCGGAAGCCAAATCCGATATCTTCGACGAGGTGATGGCAAATCCACCAGGTGCGCGAGCGCCGGTTCAGCCGATGTCCGAAACCAACGTTCAAAGGATGATTGCAGCGCGCCGAATCGTGTGCCAAGAGCTCAAGTGCAAGAATGTGGAAGTTTCAAGCGGAATCACGCTTAAGGATCAATCCGGTAAGACGAGAGCTCAATTTGGAACAGATCGGAGCGGCAAGATTGGAATGGCCCTGTTGGATGGAGGTGGCGAGCCTCGATTTGCCGCGACCGTCTCTGAAGACGGACTACTGTCAGCATATTTCGGTGCACCCAAGCACTTGCTAGCGTCTTTCTCTGTTAGTGAGCACGGGGTTCTTATAGCGCTTCAGGACCGAACGGGGCAACCGAGGATAAGCATACTTGCCGCTCACGAAGGGCGGCCACAAATCGGTCTGTCCGACGCGAAGGGTGTGATGAGAGTCGCGGTTGAACTAGCGGACGATGGTACGCCATCCTTATCTCTGTTTGATGACCAAGCTAAGACACGCGCGGTTCTTGGGGCTTCGCACATACAAGCCGTTAAGACAGGCGAGCAGACGCGCACCGCCGAATCAAGCCTCGTGTTGTTTGACAAAACTGGCGCGATCATTGGCAGTTTCCCTGAGCGCTAGCTTCAGTTTGTACTCTAGCAGCCTGACTTCCGCCTCAAGCGCGGCATTGTGAGCTTCCAAACATCGAACGTGGTCGATAAGTTCCTGTTGCCGGGCCCTGGCTGACCGGCGCTCAACCTTCGTGATGATGATGCCTTTCAGGCCCGGTGGCGGCTGTCGCATACCTTGGATGTGCCACGTTTCTGTTGTATCCAGTCGCCTGGAACCCGCTCGCCACGCCTTCTTTATGGAGCTATTGAGTGAGATTATCGAACTCAGGAAACGCTGACAGTTTCCTGCAATTTCAACCACTGAGCACGATAACGGAAAGGATCTATATGCCAGATATTTTTGATGAGGTTCTAGCCAGCACAGCACCGGCGAGTGGGGTTGGCGACATCTTTGATCAGGTGCAGGCAATGTCAGCCGCCCCTGCTGCTCCCCCTCCGGTTCCCGCCGTTCAAGCTCAAGTTTCCGCCTCGCCACCGGCCCCGGTCTTGGTGCCGCCCCCTCCACCCACCACACCGCCAGCCGCACCAATGACCGGCGGGCAATTGCTCTATCCGTCCCTAGAGGCACCGCCTACCCAAGAGCCATCCCAACCGGCCCCATGGGAACAAGCCACCGCCGCCCTCTGGCAGCAGATTATGGGCATCCCGGGCGCCCTCGGTGGCGCGGTGCAGTCAGGGCTACAGCAAGCTGGGCAAGCGGTGCCCTTGGCTCAACCGGTAACGGAGATGATACGTGGCGGACTGGAAACAACGGGTAAACTGCCGGGCGAGTTTACGACCAAGCCGGTGAGTGCAGCGGCCGGTACTGTCGCCGGTGCGGTAGCAGGTGCGACCGGATTGGCTATGGAACCCGTTGGCAGCATCTTTTAACCTGCGAAAAGCCGCACGGGCTGTATATCGTATGGAATACAAGTCAGGACAGATAGGCATTGCTTTTGGTGTCATGAGCGGGGAAGCCGGGATGCAAGATTCAGCGGCAAGCGGCTATTGCAGGGCGTTGCAACAAACGTATCACCATACCGAAAACTGATCGGTTTGAGAGCTGGTGACATGGGACCCGTTTCCGGGGATCGCCGTCTGGGGGGCTCCCCACCCCTCTCCTTCTCCCGAGATCCGGTCCATGCCTGAGTTCCAAGCACTCAAGGCGGCTATGCCAATCAGAATACAGGACGGCAAACGCTCACTAGTTGGCGCTCTCCATGCTTTTGTGACTTAAGCTAGCAGTGATGTAACGCCGCTGGAAGGCAGACGGGGCAAGCGTTTACCTGCCTTCCGGGGAGCACCGCGCCTGGTGGCTTCCCGACCTCACGCGCTGGCAATGCAGAAGGACCGAGTGAGCGCGCCCCGTCTACCAGCCCTTTCCGCCCATTTCCCCCTGCTTCCCTTATATGCTTGCCGTTCACTCATCCATATAGCCAGCTGTAATTATGGGGGATCTGGAAATCCACCCATTTCGCCTCCAGGGTGATTCCCAAACCGGGCAGCTATGGAGAGGCGGTCTGGGCTCAGTTGCCCAGGCGGCCGAGATGGTCACAGTAGTGGTTCAGGGTGGTTGCCGGGATGCTCAGGCGTCCGTGATGGCGCCTTTGCCACGAGCCTGGGGTGATCACCCTCTGTGCACCCGCGAGTTAAGGTTTGGCGCCAGACAATGATATTTGGCAACAAGTCGCCATGACCGGAATCCCTGCCCGGCGGGTGCTTTCCCTGGCTGGTTCCGGATCGTTAAAATGCCGTTTGGAGAATCCCACTGTCGGCTTACTATCTTTTCGAAATATCGCTAGAACTCAGTAGTGCCGGGTATCGCCGGCATTCTCGATAAGGGGCTGCAGCGGTCAGTTCCTCGTTTTTCTCCCCACTTTTTGTCTGGCCCAAGTTCTTTCGGGGTACCCTGTGCCATCTGGGACGTCAAACTCCCGTTCTGCTTGCTGGCTCCATGCCCGGCAAATAGCATCCACCCCCTCGGTCAATGCCCGCGCTGCCGTGCAGTGGCGTCGCCTCGCTTGCCTGGCATTGACCGAGGAACCGCGGGTTGGATGCATTCGGGCATGGCGTGGCATGGCGGCGTCGGCGGATACCAAGTCCAAGAGTCCAATGTGACCCATACTGCCCTTGCCTTTGGCTGATGCTGGCTGGGAGAGCGCTGTCTCGAGCTTTCGGTAATGCCGTTATCGTTGCTCAGATTGTCAGGCTTGCAGCCCGATCGGAGGCGTCATCATGCCGACAAGGCCAAAGCTGTTAGACGTAGTAGCCTTGACCGTGGATCTGCCAGAGCGCGGCCTCTGGCGGGGACATGTTGGTACCATCGTCGAAGAGCTCGGTCCCGATGTCTTTGAAGTGGAATTCTGTGACGATGATGGTCGTACGTACGCAAGTCTGGCACTGCGGGAGGATCAGCTAATGGTCCTCCGGTACCGGCCTTCCGAGGTGGCATGAACCTCTGTGGGCGTAACTGATCGATGGAAATGAAGTCTTTGCGGAGCTGAAGCAGCGCTACCATGACAAGAGCGAGCAGAGGTGAGCCGCATAAAGTTCACGCGGCTGGTGCGCCAGGACTTGCGAGAGATCGGCGACTATGCCCGTACTGCGTCCGTCGGCGCAGCCCCCCTGGCTGCCCACGATTGGTTAGATGAGTGACGGCACCTCGTCCGGCTTTTGGAACGGAATGGCAAGAAGGTCGTGCGCATGGCGGGCATCTTGATCGATTTGTGTCAAGCAGAGCTCGCACTGTTTGATAAATGTGCGTTCGCTTTCCACTGTCGACAGGATGCGCTCCAACCTGTGAGGGGCCGCATCAATGGCTGAGCCATGCCTGGTCGCGTGGTCGGATACTTTCAGAACTGCAGACTGCACGTCGGCGACGGCTCGGCCAAATCCCTCCACATCATCGCCTACCTGTGCGACGTTCTTCAGGGCGGGCTCCACGGCCTCCACGGCATCCTCAGAGCTGATGACGGCTCGTGTGGCAGCTTTCTCAATACGTGAAAGTATGTGATGTGCTTTGATGCCGTTCTGTCGGGCCTTCTCAGCAAGCGACTTCAGCTGGTCCACCAGAGCCGAGACGCCCTTGCCGTCCTCGGCTGAACGCGTCGCCTCCATGGCAATCCCCATAGCCAAAAGATTCAACTCGGCAGCTATACCGTCCACGGCACCGACAACCTCGTTCATCTCCTCCGTACGGTCGGAAAAGGTCGCCACACCGGCGCCGGTGGACTTGACCTTTTCCGCCAGCGAGCTGACTGCAGTCTGCATCTCCAGAAAGCTCCGCGCCACGCTCTCGGAGAGGAAACCCGCCTTCTTTGCCGTCTCCCCGGCAGAGCGGGCAAGCGCAACAAGTTCCTCTGCCGCCCGAGCCAGCTCGCCTGTCATGGCCACCGCCGTGCCCGCAGGGCTCGGGTTGTCCTGGAATCCGACAATTACGGTTCTTGTGGTAGGCACTAGTTCACCGGCTCGTGAGCAGATTCGTTCGAGATGTTGTCGGATCGCCTGAAGTAGTTGCTCAGCATGTTCGCGTCCCTTTTTCTCCTGCGCCACGGTCTCCGAAAGTTCCAGCATGCTGTGTCCCATCTGGTTGAACGCAGCCGCAAGATCGCCGAACTCGTCTCGCGAGCTGAATGTGGGCGCCGCGTCGAACCTGCCCCTGGCAAGATTATCCGAAGCTCTGACCAGAACGCGGATCGGTCCTGTAATGTCTCTCGTGATCAAGTACGCGCTCAAGGACACAAATGCAATCGCCAGAGCAGTGCCGAATAGGATGGTCAAAATGGTGTTGTTGGCCGATTCGGTCATATCCTGTTGGCGCTCCAAGAGAAGCTTTTTCTCGACATCCACCATATCGCGGATGAGCTTTCTCACCGGCTCCATGGTCTCCTTCAAAACGCCGGTGCGGATCCGATCGAGGGCTGCCTGGTAACCCTTTTCCTTGAACACGCTCACCGTCTTCTGCATGTTGTCTATCGCTGAGTCGGCTATCGGCTCCAGCTTGTCGAGCGTTTGCTGCTGCACCGGATTGTCCTGCGTCAGGTGCTTCAGCTCCCTGATCGACTCCCTTACGTGCCCCTCAGCCGTCTTGAACAGCTCGAGATAGTCCTCGTCGCTGGTGACGATGTAGCCTCGCGCCGAATTCTGTGCATCGAGCAATCGCGACTGCAACAAGGCAACCTCTTCCAGTACCTTCTGGGTATGCAGGACCCAGCGGTTGTTCTCGATCATCTTTGAAACGCTGAAATAAGATGTGATGCCAACGATCAGCAATATTGCCAGCGCCCCCAGCGACATCGCTCCGATCTTTACGCCGATTTTCATGTAAGACTCCTGTCCACCCAAAGTCCGAGGGATCGTTCGTGGCTACGTGACCACGGACGGCAAAATGTGCCTTTACGGGCTCCCTCCGGAGAGCCAATAAGCCTTTCTTTGCGGCAAACAAATCCCAGCGCACAAAAGGACATAACCGAGAAGGAAGAGCAAAAAGTAAGGAACAACCGCATCAATCTGCAGGCGTAACAAAGATTGCGGTCCACAGAGCAGCATGGCGACCGCCATGGTAATTGCG
>DATNRD010000669.1:0-4707 GCA_036703665.1 Candidatus Obscuribacterales bacterium | reverse complement strand
ATCCAATTTGAGTGACTACAACCGCAAAAACCGTCGTGCCCACGAGGGCTCTCAACGAAAATTCGAGCCCTTCCGGCTCTCAGAAACCGGGTTTTCTACAGACCCGCACCCTACCCATGGGCTTCCAACAGGTAAGTTGGGTTAGCACCTCTTCTATGGGGGCAAGCGGCAACCTTGGTTTGTACCCCCGCAGGGAGGTCATGGCGTCAAACACGTCCGCCACCGTGACGACCCTGGTCTCCAGCGCGATCTGGTCGCCGTTTACGCCGCGATAATAGCCGCTCCCGTCAAGCTTCTCGTGGTGGGCCGCGGCCACCTCCGGAAGGCGCGCCCGGCGCCCACTGTACCTGACACCCTGCAAGCGAACGAAGCTCTGGTAGGCGTGCGATTTCATCACCTCCCATTCGGCCGCCGTCAGCGGCGAGCGCTTGCCCAGCACTGCCAGCGGCACATCGAGCTTGCCTATGTCGTGCATTTTCCCGGCATGCTCAATCAGCCCTCGCTGCCAGCGCGGCAACCCCATCTCTTCGGCTATGAGCCTGCTATAGCGAGCCACACGCCGCGAGTGGTGGGCAGAGTCGGCATGGTAAGACTCGAGAGCCTTGAGCAGCTGTCGCTCCTGGAAGGCCGGTATGCCCGCCCTGGCGACTTTCGACCCGGCAAGACCACCGGAAGACATGAGCGCCGCGTCGAAAACAAAACTGCCCAGTGAGGAGGCAACAATTTGTTTGTTCCGCTCGAGATTTTCGCTCGAGCGCCAGGTATCTCCAATCGCCTGGGCGGTCACTCCGGCCCGTCCCGCCACGTCGGTCAAAAAAGAGACGCCGAGCGCACCGCCGACCACCTGAGCTCCTACCCTGAACGCCCCGGCGCGGCTTTGCAGCAGCACCAGTCCGGCACCCACGAGCGCCGCTCCGCCCACCTTGGCGGCTGTCATGCCGGGCTTGTCCCAGGCCTCCGCCAGGCTCTGCTTTATGCCGGTGCCGGTCCCACCGATAAGCAGGGCCGCTTCCCGCTGGAGCCGGGCGCTCAGCGAATCTTCTGCGTTGAAGGCCGGCGTTTCGATGCCAGCCCGCAAGGGGGTTTCTAGCGATGCCATAGCTCAGGTTCAGCGAACGGACTCGAGAATGTCATCATATAGGGATCGAGCACTCGCCTTAAATGGGGAAATTCCCATCGCCTGCCATCAACCCTCCCGGGCCGGAGCTACCCATGAGGCCGCCGGGCGACAGATGACAGGAGATTGACAGCGCCCTGCCGCTTGATACATTGGGTTCACAGGCACAAGCAGGCAGACCATGAGATATGAATCCCCTACTCCAGCAGATATTGCCCCTCGGTAACCCCCACTTGCGCGTCAAGGCGGAGCCGGTCAGGGACCTCCACGACCTTCAGCTCCAGTCCGACAAGGTGCTATTGCAGGAGGTTCTCGAGGCCTTCCGCCAGGAACATGACTTCGGGCGGGCCATAGCCGCACCGCAGATCGGCGTTCTCAGGCGGATGATTGCCCTGCACCTGAACGACCGGCGGTTCGTCATCTTCAACCCGCGGATAATCTGGCACAGCGAGGAGACGTTTACCATGTGGGATGACTGCATGTGCTTTCCCTCGCTTCTGGTGCGCGTGCGCCGCCACAAATCCATCTCGGTGAGCTACCGCGATGAAGACTGGACAGAGCACGTCTGGAGCGACGTGGATCAGCCCACTTCCGAGCTTCTTCAGCATGAGATCGACCATCTCGACGGCGTCCTGGCCATCGACCACGCCATCACCAATCAGGACATTATCAGTCGCGAGGCCTTCCAGCAGATGCCCGATTATTTCCTGGAGAAGGTCGACTACGTCATCCCGCTTCCCGCCTACCGCAAATCACCGCTGCGACCTGAGCGTGCCTGAAAAATCGGAGCGTTTCGGCCCTCGGGCCCGCCGATTGTCGGTGCAAATACCTGTGCTGGCCGAATAATTACGCAGAATCAGCGAAACGACCGGATTGCCGCCCGTTAAGGAGGCTCGTCGCCCCAAAACGGTCTTGTCCTGGCCGGTACCACGACATGCGGTTAATTGCGCAACTCAATGTTAAGGGCCGTGAGCACGTGTGTTTAGCACTGGGGCAACCCGGGAAGGATAACTGAGTCCTAACCCAGCGAAAGTTACGGTCCACTCGGATCTTTGCATCAGCGGGCGCAGCATCTGTCCTCTGGCACAGGTGAGCTGATTTCGTGCTGCTGCCGAAGATCGGGCGAAACGGAGGCAAGCATGTCCAGAAACATGTTGTTCAGGATACTGCTGTACAAGCTGCTTACAGGCAAGCTCATTTCGCGCCGCGAGCTCCTGACCGCAGCCGCGTTCGGGGCGGCAGGCTTCGGCTTCGGACGTATGCTCGGGCATGCCGGGCCGGTCGGCGCAGTGTCGAGCGGGACACCGATGCCGGATACCGTGGATGCCGGCTTGCTCAAGCAGTCATTCAAGCAGCTCGGTCGATATGTTTATCTGACGCCGGAGAAACTCGGCGGCGGAACGCATGCCGTCGACCTGGATTCAGGCAGGACGCTGGCATGGATCAGTTACTGGAATTACGGTGACTCCTGCCCGATTTCGCACCATCTCGCTGCATACCCGTCGCCCGACCCCTACAAGGGATTCGAATTTATCAACTCCACGCAGGGCGGTGACAACGTCATGATTTACGGTTTGCCCACTGCCATAAAGGAGCGCGGTTTGTTGGACACATGGGGCCAGGGCAACCACATCTACCGCGTTCAATTCGACGGGCAGTCGATGAACCTTGTGGAAGACATTTCCGCTTCCACGGGAGTCGGGCTGGGCGTGCACACGACCATCTATCCTGACGCATCCGGTTTTGCCGGAGCCGACGGACAAAAGGATGTCTGCGCTTTCTTCAATCGGGCCGGTGATGGTGAGAAGACCAGGGTGCTGATGGCTTACCGTGCCGACTGGATCGGTACCGTCGGCGACGGCTCGCTGGAGGACAACTGGGCCAAGGGCGGCACGCTGCGCATCGAGCGGCTGGTCGAGGCGAAGGAGACAGGCAAGTACGACTACGAAGGCACTAAGGGAAACAAGATCAACTGGGAAATGGTGCCGATGGCAGAAAACCTGGTGTACACGGGGCAGTTGCCCGGTGACTCGCCGCGCACGCTTACCGGGCTGGACGCAGTCGTTCACCATCCCGACAATCGCTTCTCGGCGCTCATCCTGCGCATGCTTTCTGCTGCGGTGATTGTCGACCGCACGAGTTGGGAACCGGTCGCCTGCCTGCACAACCCAGAGGGCTCGCCGGACAATCTGCCGGTCACGAAGGTCCACTCCAACCCAGACACCTGGGAGGTTAAGTTCCCGGACATCAAATGCGTCGGGCATGAAGCCGGATTCTCGCCGGATGGCAAGTTCTTCACGATGATGAACAACATCAAGCAGAACAATATGGCGGTCTTCGACACGTCCAACCCCGACCCGCGCAATTGGAAGCGGGTGGCCTTCGTCAAGGACGAGACGTGGGTAGGGGACTACCCGAGTCCCTTCCATCTCTGCTTTTCCATGGACGGCAGCAAGATGTTCGTTTCGGTGCTCTATCCGAAACCAGCAAACAGCGGCTGTTGTGTCGTTGACACAAAGTCATGGAAGATTATCAAGAAATTTCAGAACATCGGTCCTGACTGCCAGACGATGTCGGTTACGTACGACGGCAAGTTCGTTTTCCAGATCTTCAGCGGCTTCCAGCGGCTTTCAAGCGGCGTCTTCATCTTCACGCAGGACACGCTCGAGCCCTACGGCTATCTCCCCAACTTCGGCGGCCACCACGATTGCGTCGTCGTGCCTACCAAGGTGGAACATCTCAAGAACAGCCGCTGCACGACGCTGTAGTAAATGGTGGGGATAATTCCGTGAGGCTGCGCTCTGACAAATTCAACCAGGGAAAAAAGCGCCGCAATCCGGGCTGGCTGTTTGCGCGCATCGCCTTTCAAAACCTGCTGCGCAAGCCGGCACGCACGCTGATGCTTCTGCTTGCTGTGGGACTGGGCACCGGCGCGGTCTTTGCATCCCTTGTCGTGGCACGCGGGATCGAAGCAAGCATGGAGAACAGTTTCGCGCGCATGGGCGCGGATCTCGTCGTTGTCCCCGCAGATGCCATGGTGAACATCACGAGCGCATTGCTGACCGTACAACCAACCGAGTCAGCGCTCGATGCAGGTCTCGTCGACACAATCGCCAAGATGAACGGAGTGGAGCGCGTGGCACCACAAACCATCTATCGCGTCCCTCTCATGTCCGGCATGCCGAAACAGAAAGTCAACCTGATAGCCTTTGATCCTGCTCGCGACTTTACTGTGATTCCGTGGGTGGTGACACACCTGGAGCGTCCCATGGAGCCGGGAGATCTGCTAAGCGGCGGCAGACGCGCAGAGACCACCGGACAGGAGATAGCCCCCTGTGGAGTTCCAGTCACGATCTACGGCAAGCTCGGGAGAAGCGGCGTTGGACCGTTGGACGAGTCGTTGTTTGCCACATATGACACGGTGGCGGCAATCGCCCGGCGTTCTGCCGGCCGGGCAACCGCCATCCAGAACTTCAGCCCTGCACGGATATCGGCCGTGCTGGTGCGGCTGCAATTCGGGGCAACACCGGAGCAGGTGCGCTTCGCTATCGCCAGGTTGCCGGGAGTCAAGGTCGTCAGCGGCGCCACCG
>DATNRD010000668.1:0-4255 GCA_036703665.1 Candidatus Obscuribacterales bacterium | reverse complement strand
GGCGAACCGGGCGACGGGCCGCCCTACTTCCCGCCGAGCCGCCCGCGTCCCTACCCGCCCAGGCGACCCGGTCCGAACCCGCCGAGCCGCCCGCCTGTCACCTGGCGCCCGCCCGAGGACAGCTATCACGGCTTCTTCGGCGGGCCGTACGATCCGCAGAGCGAAGCCCGGCGCGCTCGCCGCATGACGCAGTTGCAGATGATGGTGCCGACGCCCAACCGCCGTCCGCAGATCCCGACCATGACTGTGTACGCGCAACGGCTCGAGCCCGAGTCCATACACTGGAATCATGCGCGCAACCCCAATGCGCCAGCCTACGGGCACCGGCTGTACGGCGCGCCCATGGGACAATTCTAGGTGTTCAGCAACTGAGGAGTCAGCTAGTGGTCCTTACATATCGCCTTGGCGTGGCATTGTTCTCCACGGTCGCGTCGCTAGTTTTCGTGCCTGCTTACGCGGAGACACCCCCGGCGACGGCGCCGGCCGTTCCACCGCAGACGGCGCCGGGTCAGTTCAAAGACATCGAGGCGCGCCCGGCCGCTCCAGCCGGAGCCAGCGTTGAAAAGGAGATTCGCGAGGCTACCCAGGCTCTTACGAAAAACCCGAAGGACGCCCTCTCTTACGAGCGGCTGTCGGCAGCATACATCCGTGCCGGTGAGTATCAAAAGGCAATCGATGCCGCCACCAAGGCCCTTGCGCTCGACAGCAAGCTGGCCAGCTCTTATGCCCAGCGCGGCTACGCATATTACAAGCTGGGGAAGCTGAAGGAGGCCCTGACCGACCTCAACAAGGCCATACAACTCAACCCGCGCCTGGCGGCAGCTTACATTTGCCGCTCCAGCGTCTACTGCAAGATGGAGCAATATGGAAAGGCGCTGGCTGACGCCAGCACGGCCTTGAAATTGAATCCTAAAGATCCGGCAGCCCACGTGGCTTACAGCCGGGCCGCCCACCCGCTGGGCCGCTACGGCGATGCGGTTGCCGCCGCCAGCCGGGCAATCAAGATGAATCCCAACGATCCTACCGGCTGGGATAATCGCGGGCTGGCATACACGCAGTTGAACCAGTTTGCCAAGGCCATAGCCGACTTCAACCAGGCATTGAAGCTGCGTCCCGGCGAGCCCAAGTACATCTGCCACCGCGGCATCGTTTACCTGATGATGGGCGATTACCCGCGAGCGCTCAAGGATTTGACCGAGGCGATTAAGCTCAAGCCCGACTACTCGCTGGCCCACTTCAACCGCGGCGTCGCCTACTACCTGATGGGCAAGTACGAGCTGTCGCACAACGACATAAAGACGGCCATTCACTACGACCCGCACTATGCGCTGGCCTGGTACATATTCCCGCTGGATCCGCTCAAGGGTCCCAAGCAAAAAGAACCGATGGACAACCCGTCCGACTACTACTACCGCGCCACGACGCGCATCCTCCTCTTGCGCAACGAGCTGGCCATTAACGACCTCAAGAAATACCTGGAGCTGGCCGGCTGGCAGGCGGACCTGTCGCAAAACGCCGTGCTGCTCTTATATCTCGGTTATGAGCGCACGCACAAGGATGCCCAGGCGAAGGCGATTCTCGATGAGGCTGCCGCCAAGTGCGACAAGACGAAGTGGCCCTATCCGGTGATCGCCTACCTGCGGGCAGAGCTGCCGGAAGGAGATCTTATCAAGCAGGCAGCCGACGTGGAACAGCAAACCGAGGCGCGCTCGATTGCCGGGCTGCACCGCTGGTTTTCCCAGCAGAAAAACGAGGCCATGGGCCATTTCAACTGGCTGAAGCAAAACGGGCACGGCGCTGTAGTTACCTACAGCCTCGCCCTGCGTGAGCTGGAGAAGCTTCATGAGAAGAAAACGCAGGAAACAGAGCGCTTTTACGAGCACCCCATCCACTGATTGAGTGCGGGCACCGGCACAGAAAATTAATCAATGCAATTTTGAACTTTCTTGCGATTGACATCGTTTATACAAGCGTGAAGCTGGTGCGGTAGCTCAATTGGACAGAGCCGCAGGCTGACCAACTGCACGATGCGGGTTCGAGTCCCGCCCGCGCCGCTTCACACAATGGAGGGATTGCCGCAATGGCAATCCCCGGTAGCTCTCGGACTGCAGGCTGACTGGTAACAGTATATATTCATTTCCCGGCTAAACGACGGCCCCTGGCGCGTCAAGTTTGCTCCAGTGCCAGCCACTTGGTTGCCGCCGGCGCCCGGTAGGCCAGAACACGATCGAGAAGCCGCTCAGGATCATCATCGACGAGCAGCAAGTCGCGATCTTCGCTCGTGATGAAGCCCTCTGCCGAGGCGTGCTCGACAAAACCGGCAAGAGCGTCGAAGTAGCCTTCGATGTTGAGCAGGGCACATGGCTTGCCGTGCACGCCCAGCTGCAACCAGGTGATCATCTCGAAGATCTCTTCGAATGTACCGAATCCGCCCGGCAAGGCAATGAAACCGTCAGAAAGCTCCTCCATCATGGCCTTGCGCTCGTGCATCGACCCGACGATGCGCAGCTCGGTGACGCCGTTGTGTCCCAGCTCCCTGTCGAAGAGCGCTCTTGGGATGATGCCCGTTACGCGCCCGCCGGCAGCCAGCGCGGCGTCTGCCAGAGCCCCCATCAAGCCCACCCGGCCGCCGCCGTAGACAATTGCAATCTGGCGCTCGGCCAGAAGGCATCCCAGTCTCTCGGCCGCCTGTCGGTAAGCCGGACGGATGCCCGGCAAGGCGCCGCAGAAGATGCAGAGGGTCATTGTCATATGGCACCACGGTGGCCTTTAGCCGCCACAGATTTTTGCACACGCCGCCGTCGAAGGATACTGGCACACGAGTCGGCGGTCACGATCCAGGGGTGGCGTTTACGTCTGCCGCAATCGTGCCCAATTGAGATCCGCCGGCAAAGCGCACGGTTTTCGTGGAGCCGAGGAAAGCCGCTTTGCTTCCCGGTTTGCGCACCCAGACCATGATGTAATAGAGGCCGTCCTGCCATTTGTCATCCGGGTTCAGCACCAGGCAGAACTCCTCACCCGCGCTCGTCTTGACCAGGTTGACCGGTAATGGCGAGCAATAGGGCGCCGGGTAGCAAATTGCCACCGCCTGGCTCGGCAGGCTGTACGAGCTGGTTTTCTTCAGGTCGTATGGCGTCATCGGCCGTGGTTCGCCTTCCCGACATATCTGCACAGCGTGCAGGGCAAGGTTGCTGTCCAGGCGACCGGCTACCCGGCTTTGTTTGCCTGGGGCAAGCTCGTCCGGGGACTCGGCCAGCGTCACGAATTCGTTGACGAACTCCTGACAAACGGTAATCCGGCTGCCGAAGTTCTTGTCGACGGCCAGGCTGAGCCCGATTCCCACTTTGTTGTGGTTAGGATCAAGGACATTCCGGCGGTGCCCGTCGCGCGGCGCCTCCTGCTCGAAAAACCAGGCCTGGGCCTTTTCAATCTCTCGGCGCGGGAAGAGCTGCCTTTCAGCCAGCCGGCTCCGGTAACCCAGAAAAGGTATGTCGTGATTGGTGTAAACGTTCTCGAAAACGGCACCGGAGCCGCCTGCTTCCGAATATCGTTGATCCGGTTTGCGACCCTGCCTGTCCCAGTGACTTACGTAACCCCAGCCAGCCATCTCGTCGCTGTGCTGCTGTGCTGCTCGGGATGCCGCCTCATCCAGCGTGACAGGAGCCACTCCCTGGGAGGCGCGGTCACGGTTGATGAGCGAGAGCATGTATTGCCGCGCCTCATCCAGCGAGAGCAGGTCACTATCGTTGCTGCGCAGACTGAAAGACCAGCCCGGCAGCATGAGCTGGAACAGCAAACCGAGCAACAGTCCCAGCTTCACGAGATTTTTCGGGCGCGCGAACAAGGCAGCAGCACTGTTCATGGCTGCCTCCGGGAAGGTTTTCCGGGTTAAACGGTCTCGCTTCCTTTCTGCCCCTGGCAGCTCATTGCCAAGCGGTTATCAAGATTAATTCTTGAGGAAAGATGAAGATGTCAAGCGGATCGCCAATGGTGTCCCCTGGCACCAGCCTGGCCTTGCCAGACGATCAGTGCCGGCGTGACCGGCAGCGTGACACTACCGGCGGTGTGCGGTTGCCGCGCTGGCGGATCTGCAGCGCCTAGGAGCTTGTGACATTAATATGCCGCAGCTCTTTGGAGGCACTGGGAAATGGTTTCCGGCGCCAGGGAATTGTTAAGCTCTCTGAAATTGCCTGGTGATACCAAATACGATATCACGATCTTGAAGAACTCTCGTCAGTCAGCGATCATTTTGTTG
>DATNRD010000667.1:0-10350 GCA_036703665.1 Candidatus Obscuribacterales bacterium | reverse complement strand
GACAAGATCTATGCAGGCTCTACCCAGGTGCTCTGGTGGCAATGCCCGCGGTTCAAAGACCATCAGTGGAAGGCTGCCGTTAACAAAAGAACTTGCGCTGGCGCGGGGTGCCCCTTTTGTTCAGGACGGCGAGTGGCACCGTCCAATTCGCTCGCTCGCGTTGCGCCCGATACTGCCCGTGAGCTTCACCCCTCCAAGAACAAAGGGCTCTCGGCCCACGATCTTTTCCCCGGATCACACAGGAAAGTATGGTGGCAATGTCCGAGGGGTGCGGACCATGTATGGCTGGCACCGATCAGAGACAGGGCGCGGCGAGGCGTCGGCTGCCCTTTCTGTGCGGGGTTGAAGTTGTCCGTTACTAACTCGCTGAAAGCTCGGTTTCCTGAGGTGGCTGCGGAGCTGCACCCCACAAAAAACGGCAAGCTGCGAGCCGATAAGATCGTTGCCGGGTCGCATCGAGTCGTGTGGTGGCGTTGTGCCAGGGACGCAACCCACGTGTGGCGGCAAAGCGTAAATGTGCGAACGTCACGGCGCAGCGGGTGTCCCTTTTGTGCCAACCAGAAGCGCGCCAAAGTCTTGGCTCAAGTGAGAGCACGGCGTGCCAATTTGCGCTGATAGAGGGAATACCGATCACTTGAACTGCACAAGCGTCGGGCCCCTGCCGGTCGGAAGCCGCTGCTCCCAGGGTTCCAATCCGGGTCCGTCACACAGTGATCAGCAATGTGGCTAGAGGCAATGCTGTTCACTTTACGACGGATTGGGTTCGGAACCCTGGGCGCGCAGGCCGGCTCACGCCGGCTTCTCCGGCGCGCAGCGACTCCGCATCCTCTGTAATGCTCCGTCGGCTCGTACTGCGCCTCCTTCGCGGCCCTAATTCGGAGCGGGCAGGATGCCCGCGCCCCCAGGTCAAGTGAACGGCAATGTGGCTAGGGGTGCTTGATCTCGATTGTGTACGTGACGTTGACGGTAGCGTTGGCCGGCACGGTGACGGAGAACTCGAAAGTTCTGCCGTCCTTCTTCTTGTGGGGATGGCTGGCCTGAATTATCTTCCACTGCCCGTACGCGTGCTCCACGGCGGTGACGGTCACCGGTGTCTTCTTGTGGTTGCGCAGGCTGATTTCGTAGGAGAGCCGCTCGGGTGTGCTTGAAACACGAATGACGTTGGCTTGCTTGCGTTCGCCTCACTTCACCGAATACCACCGCTGGATGCGTCGCTTGATCCAGAGCTTCAAGAAGCGGTCCGTGACGAAATAGGCGCCTTCGGCCGAATCGATCAGATCTCTCTCCTTCAAGGCCTTGGCCGCCCGCTGTATGGCTGCCGGGGTCTTGAGTCCATGCCGGTTTATAAATTCAGCGCTGAACAATTTGGCTGGTTGCGGATCAGTGGCAATGGCCTCCATCAACTTTCGCTGATTGACTGTAAGGCTGTCCCAAAGGGTTGAATACGCATAGTCTTCTCGATCCAGGAGCAAGTTTACCGAGCTCGCGAGGGTTTCTTTGGAAACCCAACTTTGCTCCGCCGTCTGTTCCCAGATAGCATGGCATAGATGCTGCGTGTAGAACGGATGCCCCTCAGTGAGCTGGTAAATAGCCTCAATGATCTCTTGGGCGATGTATTTCTTCGAACCCTCGAACTTTTCATGAATGAACGGACTCCAGTGCCTGAGACCTATTGGCTTGAGTGGGTAATGACCACCAGCCCGATAGAGCGGGCGCGACCTGTCAGTGAGCATACTGTCGATGAGGTGCTTTCGGCTCCCTGACAAAATATACGAGACATTCTCATGGTGCTGAATGGTGCTCCGTAGACTCCGTTCTACCGTGTCGTCTTCGTACTCCAAGATCTGCTGGAACTCATCAAGCACGATCACTGTCCTCTTCTTCTGCGTCTTAGCGAGCCTCAGGGGTACTTCCAGAATCTTGTCCAGCGTGTAGATTGGCGGACTGCTTTTGATGGCTCCAAAAGTGATCTCAGGCTTACCCTGGTCGTTGTAACTCAATACCGGACGCAGCGAATTAAAGAAAGACCGCGCAAACGCCAGCATTCGCTGTGGAGCTGATGCCGCTGCTTCCGTTATGGCTTTTGCAAAAACCCCGACAAAGGAGGCCTCATCGGTGGTTGGCCAGAGGTCCACATAGACTGACTGGAACTCCATCTCGGACAAGCTTGGAAGCGCTCTCTTCAGTAATGACGTTTTCCCGAGCCGCCTTTCCGAGTAGATGAAGAGGGTTTGTCCGTTCTCCATCGCCCGGCGAATATCGCTCAGCTCCTGCTGCCTGTTGCAGAAGGATTCCGGTCCTACAACTCGCCCATATTCAAAGGGGTTTTGCATTATGCATGAAGCATAATGCATTATGCATAATCTGTCAACCCTTGCAAGGCAAGGGGTTCAGGGCTTTGCGCCCTCCCCGCTGGCATTGTCGGCGGGCGACAATGCCAGCCTCTAAAGCCCCCCTGCGCTGACCTGGCAGCCAGTCAAGCAACCAGATGCTTCAACACCTTGTTGCACAAACCGCCCAACCCGAAAGAGATCCCGGCGCTTCGGAGACAACGGCCTGCAGAGGATGTTTTGACGCTGGCTCAGGGGTGCTTGATCTCGATTGTGTACGTGACGTTGATGGTGCCGCTGGCTGGCACGTTCACCGAGAATTCGAAAGTTCTGGCGTCCTTCTTCTTGTGGGGATGGCTCGCCTGGATTACCTTCCACTGCCCGTACGCGTGCTCCACGGCGGTGACGGTCACCGGTGTCTTCTTGTGGTTGCGCAGGCTGATTTCGTAGGAGAGCCGCTCAGTTGTGCTGGAAACACGAATGACGTTGGTTTGCTTGCGTTCGCCCACGACGTCGAACGCATCTCCTATGTACAGCCGTATTTTCTCGTCCCGCGGCGTATGGTCGATCATGTCCTCGCCGATGAACTGCAGTGCCCCGTCCTCGTCTTTCTTGTAGACGCGTACCTTGCCCTTGGGCATGGGCATGCCCAGGCGGTTGGCCTCTGAATTCTCGACCTCCAGCTTGACCTGCACCTTCTGCATGCTGGTCTCGCCTCCCTCGTAATTCACAGGTGTGGTGCGCTCCGGCTCGAAGATAAAGAGCTTCTTTACGGGGACGTCGCTGGTGTTGAACAGGCTCAGTTGCTTCGTTTCCTTGTCGTTGACATCGGTCCGACCTTGAAGCGTGTAAAGGTGGTACTCAGCGAAAGCCTGCTCCTTGAACTGTGGTGGCGGCGGGGCAGCTGCCGCCTCTTCGGCCACTGCCATGTCCCGGTAAACCGGTTGCGGCTGCACGCGATGAACATCGCCGGCGAGCAATTTCAGCGCCGCCTTCTTGAAAGTGGCCCCCGACTTGTTGTCTATTGTCACCCAGCTTGTCAGGTCTGCCTTGGTGTCGTCCTGGTTCACGACGGTCACATAGTCGCAGCGCCAGTTCAGCCCGCCCGTCTGGTACGAGATTTCCGTATCGTGGGCGCCTGCCTTTGTCGTTTCGAGCTTCCACAAGAGAGACGGCTTCGGCACAAGGCCCGGCGGCAGCTCCGCCAGCTCGGCTTGCCCCTGGGGATCGAGCACTATGCCGTCGGCGGTTTTGACGACAAGACCCTGCCCGCGCACCGTAACGTTGCCCTCCGTGTCGGACACGGAAACCTCCGGCGCATTGAGAAGCGTGCCCGACAGCTCTCGCACCTGCCCGGCAGGCAAGAACTGGCGGAACTTGACTTGCTTGCCGATCGATTTGTTGAGAATTGTCGTCGGGTTGAGCAGGTCGTACTGGTAGTTCTGCTCGCGAACGACCACCGCATTCGGTGCGGTAAGCGACACGAGGCTCACTGATGTCGGGTCGATCTGGGCGGCTACGTCCTCGAACCGCAGGTAAGTGATGCCGTCTTTGAGTTCTATCTGACGGACGTCCCTTACCAGGCCGAAATTCTGGTTGTAGATGGTCAGGCTGACATCTTTCGAGGCGGACGACGTCACCTCCTGAGCAAATGCAGGATGCGCAAGGCTGCATGCCAGCGTAAGTGAAAGCAAATAATGGCGGGCTTTCTCGTTCATAAACGTCTCCTGGTGTTTGCCATCATAATTGAACCTGCTTACGCAACCGAATTTCCAGCGGGAAAACCCTGAGTCAGCCGAAACGTGCGTTCCGTCAATCAGTCCGTGCGCCGATCGTGAGCATCACGCAACCACTCTATCGACTACCGAGCGCCAGTAATCAAGCGTGTCTTTGAGGGTTTGATCAAAATCCATCTTGGGTTTCCACCCGGTTCGTCCGACGAACTTGTCGTACTTGCCGATCAGGAGAGGCACGTCAGTCGGGCGCACCCGGGTCTGCTCAACTTCGACCGTGATCGAGCCGGAAGCTGCTGACAGGCTGATCAGTTTGTCCAGGCATTCGCTGACCGTCAGGACGCGATCGCTGCCTATGAGGTATAGCTCGCCTGGCTCGCATTTCTCGGCGGCTAGATAATAGGCCCGGACCATGTCACGTACATCGGTCCAGTTGCGTCGGGCCTCCAGGGATCCCACCTTCACAACCGGTTCCTGAAGTCCTTTTTCGATACGGGCGATCTGGTAAGCGAAGCTCGGGAGGGCAAACACCTTGTCTCTGCGCGGGCCTTCGTGGTTGAATGCCCTGGTTCTTATCACTTGCAGCCCGTAGCTCTTGTGGTGCTCATAACACATCAGGTCCTGGGCGACCTTGCTTACGGCGTAGGGGTTCACCGGACGCAGCTCGGACAGCTCGGTAATGGGCAGCTCGTGCTCATGTACCAGCCCGTACTCCTCGCCCGAGCCGGCGACATGAAAGCGGGTCTCTTTGAGGTTTAGTTTGCGTAGCGCCTCCAGGAAATTGAGGGTGCCGTTGACGTTTGTGTTTACATACAGATGGGGCATGTTCCACGAAGGTGCCACGTAGCTCTCGGCGGCAAAGTGGAATATCCAGTCCGGGCGGATGCTGTCGACGGTCTCGAGCACTGATACCGGGTCGAGAATATTGCAGGTGATTAGCTTGATCCGCTTTTCGAGATCCCTTATGTGCTCCAGGAACGTCATTCGGCTGCTCCACCGCCTGGTGCCGAAAATCTCCACATCCGGGCGAGTCAGGAGCAAATCAGCCATGTGGCTCCCGACAAATCCAGTAATTCCGGTTATCAGTATTTTGAGCATTGAGCCGGCCGCGTGGTTTGATATGGAAAGTGTGCCTTCCTGTCTTGGGACGGGCAGACCCATCCGCCACGGAGTTTGGTTGTCCTTACCAGGTGAGCAAGCCTTATGTCTAGTCTGACTTTGTCGGTAGTAACTATAACACTCAACGAGGAGGAAGCCATCGGCAAGGTCATCCGCGACATCCAGGCTGCCACCGGCGGCGGCTGCGAGATTGTCGTGGTCGACAGCTCCACCGATCGTACGCCGGAAATCGCTGAGCAACTGGGTGCAAGGGTGATCCGTCAGGAGCCCGGCGGCTACGGTCTGGCGATGAGAACGGCACTGCTTGCCGCCGAGCGCGACATCGTGATCTCCACCGACTGCGACGACACCTACCCGATGGAGATGATCCCCGAGTTTGTCAAATGGATCGAGCAGGGTTACGACGTCGTCAGTGGCTCGCGCCTGCTCGGCGTGTTCAAGCCGCAGCATATGCCGGTTTCCAACTGGCTTGCCAACTGGGCGTTCGCTCTCATGACATCGGTCCTGTACGGGTTCAAAACGACCGACGTGACCACCGGCATGCGTGCCTATCGCCGCGATGTCCTTCACGCCATCGATTGGGAAACCAACTTTGCGCTGCCGGCAGAGCTGGTCATCCGTCCGTATCTGGCCGGGTACAAAATCAAGGAGATTCCCATCCCCTACCGGGAGCGGGTGGGCGCCATCACCCTCAATAAGTGGCGCTCCGGCAAGGCTTTCCTGCGCGGCATCGCCAAGTACAAGTTCGGCTGGAACATCGATCCGAAACTTCTCTGAGTCCGGCCGTGGTCGACCGGCAGAAGGATAGATATCAACAATGAATGTGCAATGCCGGTGCCCGTCGAATTGGCTTCACACCCCGATCCACTGCAGGGCAGCATCGCCGCCGATGTCGCGGATGGTGTCAATCCAGTGCGGCTTGCCATCACCGGCATCCAGCAAGAGCTTCTCGTTCTTGACCTGCAGGACCTTACCGCCAAGCGACTCGATCAGCGGTATCTGCGACTTGAGGAACTGCTCGGCAAAGCGCTTGCGGCCTTCCTCGTCGGGTATCGCCTGGAGCTGAGCCAGCACCCGGATGAAGTTGCGGCTCACGTCGTATTTGATTGAGTGATAGTTCGGGTTGTTCCACTTTGTGGCGTCGTACCCGGGGGGCGCCGGCGGCAGCGCGTCGTTGCCTGGTGGTGCAGGCGATTCGACCGGCCTGTAGCGACTCAGGTCTTCCGGCGAGGGGCGGCCGACGTCCAGCCATTGAACGGCCGCATCCGTTCCGATTGCTCGAATCGTGTCGATCCAGATTGGTCCGCTGCCTTCGCCGGCGTCCAGAAGGATCTTCTCGTTCCTTACAGCCAGGACTTTGCCGCCCAGGGCTTCGATCACGGGAATCTGCGTCTTGAGGAATTCTTCGGCAAAGCGCTTGCGGCCCGCTTCATCCGGAATGGCGTGCAGCAGGTGCACGACACGGGCGAAGTTGCGGCTGACATCGTACTTGATTGAGTGATAGTCGGGATTCTCCCACTTTTCTGCGACAAACCCGGGCGGTGTGGGGCCAGGGTCATCCTTGGCGGCATAGGGCTGCCTGTCGGCGAAGCCGGACGGGGACCGCTCAAAAGGAAGGGGAGTGAAGTCTATGAATTCGGGTTCCGGCGCCCCAATGAGCGGCGGCTCGCGAAACACTGCTACAAAGATGACGGGGCGGCGTGCGCCCCAGACAAAGTGCGCAGCGAAATCCGACCATGGGTTTCGCGGGCAGCATCCTTCATCAAATGGAACGTCTGGTCGATCGAATTGAAAATCGTTGTTGTCAAACGAACAGAACCTACCTGGGCACGTCATTTGCTCCTCCTGGCTGGGCCGATAGACAGGACGGTGCTTCCAGAGGCTATCTATGCGCTCTGGTCGACTTCTAGACACGGATTATGCGGTTTTCACGTATGAAAGCGCCCCGCCGCGCCCGTGTTCTTTCACGTCACCCGCTTCTTCTTTGCGATTACCAACTGACTTTCAGGAGATCATGCGCAGCAGGTTGATTATTCCCGCGCGGGCAGGAGAGCGGTGCGGTGAGAGGCCCTTTTGATTGCGTATGTCGTCGCGGTGCTCCACGTAGTAACTGTAGGCTTCGCAGAGCATCTCCAGGTTTGTTTTGGTGGGCGCCCAGCCCAGGTCTTTCTTTGCCTTTCTCGTGTCGAAGACGAAGTTGGCGGCCAGCATTCGATAGTGGTACGGCCCCAGCGGCGAGAGCCCCAGCATGTAAAGTCCCTTCAATGCCAGCATTGCCGGAGCGGTAGGAACGCTCACGATCCGGGCAGGCTTCCCGGTAAAGGCTGCCAGTCCGCCATATAGCTGGCGGAGCGTCGGCACGTTATCGGAGCCGATGTGGTAGATCCCAGTACAACTTGAAGTCATCGCCAGCAGGCACGCCTCGGCCAGGTCAGGCGCATAGATGAAGGAGTAGCGATTGTCGCCACTTCCCAGAACATACAGGCGCCGGCCTTCCCTTACAAAGTCGAATAATATGGTGAGCAGCCCCAGCCTGCCGGCGGAAATGATGGTCGGGCAGCGGATGATGACACCGGATACGGTGGCGTCATAGGAGATGACGACCTCCTCGGCCGCCAGTTTCGACCTGCCATATTCTTCTACCGGGGAAGGAGGCACGAGCTCGTCCACATGTTTGTCGAAGTGGGTGGCGAATACACAGTTGCTCGAGGTGAAGACCACCTTCGGTATGGACAGCTCCCTGGCGATCTCCATGACGTTGTAAGTGCCGTCCACATTTGTGGACCACAGGCGGCGGAACTGCCGGCGGTCGTGGGCGAGCACTGCGGCCAGGTGAAAGATGCCGTCCACCGTGCCAAAGGTTCTGATCGCCTGCTTGAGCGCCTCGCGGTCGGTGATGTCCACCTGCGCGGTGTAATAGCGCGCATCCAGCGAAGTGTCTGCCAGGCAATCGACCGACAGCACCTCATGGCCGGCTTGCTCCAGCTGCTGGATGAGCACGCTGCCGAAAAAGCCAGCTCCACCTGTGACAACGAAACGCACTGATCGGCCTCCAGTCAGTTCTTAAGATACCCGCCTGCGGGTTTCACTACCGCCATGGGAGATTCCCCATTGCAGGCGCCTGTCAATTCTTCTAAGCTCGGCGCAGTTTCCCTGAGCCATGAATCTTAATGCTGGAAAGGGTTAGCGAACAACATGTTGCCTCGGCCGCAGCCGCCACGGACGCTCAGGCGCTGGAGCAGCTTCGCCAGCAGATCGAGCTGCACGAAAAAGAGGACGGCTCGCGCAGCATACTGAAGAATGCCCTCGGCTCGGTAAGCTCCGTATTCGTAAAGGACGACGTCTCCCTTTCCGACCTGAAGGACTTCTATCGCCGCCAGGAGCAGAACCTGAAGGACGGCAAGGCGGTTGATTCCCAGGCGATTCAGGCGCTGGTCAAGAGCGACCGGGAAGCTGTCCACCTGCAGAGCGAAATCCTTCACTATGGCAGCGGGTTCCTCAAGACCGCCGGGCTCTTCATGCGCGGTAGGGTGGGATTGGCGGGAACCGTGGCCATGTATGCCCTTGATCAGGTAAGGCCCGGGGACAGTTTCAAGGAGCAGCTGGCTGATGCCGCTCTGGGAGCCGCCAAGGGCGGTCTCATGAAGGGCGCCTTCCATTTCATGGGCGACAAACCTGTCGGAATCGCCGCCAAGGGTGTAGGCCTCGGTGTTTCCTCACGCGTGCTGGAGCTCGGCTTGACGCGCCAGACATACCTCGACTCGAAAACCGGCGAATTCAGCCTGTCCAAGGGATTGACCGATACGGTGCACGGGACGCTCAACAAGACTGCTCTGGCGGCGGATGTGGTCATCTTTGGAGCGGCGCACGGCATGCTGCGCGGCGGCAATCGTCTGGTGGGCGGAGCAATCGACAAGAGCCCGCTGGCTACGACGATGCTCACCGGCACGACCTTCGGCCTGTCTGCCGGAGCAACCGGGGAGATCTTGCGCCAGAACGCGGCCGGCGAAGAGTTCGACCTTGGCAAGATCATCAAGCGCGGCTTGATCCAGGGAGCGATCGACACCGTGGCTGCAGCGCCCGGGGGCCTGCAGGCAGATCCGGGCGCACGGGGACGGATTAACAACTACATGCGCACCGGCGTGGATAACATGCGGGCACAGGCCGAGGCGGTGAAGAGCTCCTTCCTCAACCTGGCCGATTCGATCAGTCTCGATGGCGGGCTTGTCCCCGCTTACGCTGGTGTTCCTTCCGGCATTCGCGTTTCGGCTCCCCGCCCCATCCGCAATGAGGCGCTGACAACCAGGCCGGTCGGCTACGATCCCCGCAAAGACGGCATCATGAACATGATGGACGGGGCAACCGGGCCGCGCAATGAATCGGGCGCCAACATAGACGGCATCATTGGTGCGCCCGAGCGCACCGAGCCGGCCCTGCGCGGCACACCGGAGAAGGTGGCACCGCCGCCGCACGATACCACCCACCACAATGCCCCGGTTGAAGCCACTCCGGGCGAGAAACTGTTGCTCGGCGACGGTCAACTGGGCGTCTCCTCGGCCGTGCGCGTGCGAACTCCGCAAGAGAAGGCGGCTTTCGAGCAGTTCGAGGATCTGGCCGTGGCGGCTGCCGTGCCGGGCGCCGAGCCTGCCGCCAGGCAAAAACTCTTCCAGTTCCTGAAAGAGCACCCGGAGCTCGAGGTCCCGGTTCGCCAGTATGAAGGGATTTTGTTTGAATCACTCACGACCGGCTACAAGCCGGGCGAGTTGACAGCCGAGCAGATGGCGGAGCGGAAGGGCCTCATCTCCATGATCGGCGAGTTCTACAAGCCGGACCGCGCACGCATTTTCGTGGACACGCCGGAGCAAGCAGAGCAGTTCAAGCAGCTGTTGCAGCTTCTGGGCGGAGTCAAAATGGAGGGTGCGGCAGCCACCCTTGCCAGGCAGGCAATTTTCGAATTCCTGGGCAAGCACCCGCAGGTTCACGAGGTTGTCCGCAGGTATGCCGCTTCCAGCAACGACCCGCGCGTGGTGACCGTGCTCGATGACTACTTCGGCACCCGGCATCTTGATGCCTTGAGGGAACTCAACGCCTGGAGGCTCGACCCCTTCAAGCGTGCCGCCGCACCGGTTGCTCCGGAGCCCTCCGAGGTCGTAAAGCCGGCGGTGGAG
>DATNRD010000666.1:0-3146 GCA_036703665.1 Candidatus Obscuribacterales bacterium | reverse complement strand
GCCTGTGCCATCGCCAAGAAGAATAGGCAGGTTGCCAACCAGAGCGCCTGCCAAATTCACCGGTGTGTTCGGCAATATCGAAGGTTTGCTGTCCGGCTGATTGCCGAGCCTGCCGCCAGCCTTCGGCAACGGCCGCCAAACCGCCGGCTATCTTAATACGTCTTAACAAGCGCTCCGGCGAGATCTCTTAAACTGAGGGGTCGCATGTCACCCCCTCTGCGGTTTTGCTATGACCACCGTCATTTCAGCGGATGCCCTTTCCGGATTGAGACAGCCCGGTACACCGGCCGAGCTGTTGAGGCAGCAGTCCCTGTCCAGACCGGACAAGGAAGCACTCGTTTGCGGTCAGGTCAGGCTCACTTACAGGCGCCTGGAGGCCGCGGCCGCGGCCGTAAAGGATCAGCTCCACGAACTGGGTGTGCGTAAAGGGGACAGGATCGGTTTGCTGTTTCCCAATCAGCCAGGGTATGTGGTGTCGTTTTTCGGCGCAAGCGGGCTGGGTGCCACCGTTGTTCCGATAAATCCGCTGCTGAAATCCGAGGAGATCGCGCACATTTTGAGCGACTCGGAAGCCAGGGCGATCATCGTTCACGAGTCGGCTCTGGAGGAGGTTATCCGCGCCCTTCCCGACGTTCCGTCAATCGAACACGTGATTGTTTCGCGCACCACGGCCGGCCCGATCCACGATAGTGACGGAACCAGGCGGGCAAGCCTGGTCGACCTGGTCAGCTTCACCGATCGAAAGCCTGCCGGCTCCTGGGTTGAGCCGGTGGAGCCGGCCTGCGATCTGGTGCTGCTTGTATATACATCCGGCACCACCGGCAAGCCGAAGGGCGCCATGCTTACGCACGCCAACTTGTTCTCGGCAATTGAAAGCGCGCTGGAAGCCTTTCGCTTGAATGATTCGGACAGGTTCCTGGCCGTTCTGCCATTGTGCCACATCTATGGCCTGGCGGTGGTCATGCTCGGTACCATGTGGCGTGGCGGCACGCTGGTGGTGCTCGAGAAGTTCGATGCCGTGCAGGCACTGGCCACCATCGAGAGCGAGCGGGTGACGCTTATTCCGGCGGTGCCTGCCATGTACCAGTTCATGCTCATGGAACTCGACAGAAACACGTACGATGTAAGTTCCGTGCGCATATGCCTTTCGGGAGCTGCGGCTCTCCCGACCGATCTCATTGCCCGCATCGAGGAGCGTTTTGGTGCGGTGCTCGTCGAGGGCTACGGCATGACGGAGTCTTCCTGCATCGCTACCGTCAACCCGCCAGATGGTGTGAGGAAGCCGGGTTCGGTGGGTCCGGCGGTCAAGAACGTTGTCGTGGAGGTGCTTGGAGAAGACGGGCACGTGCTGCCGCCCGGAGAAAAGAATATCGGGCAGGTAGCGCTTAAGGGTCCCAATGTGATGCGTGGCTATTACAAGCGACCTGAAGCCACAGCTGAGTGCTTCCGTGACGGTTGGTTCCTCACCGGCGATCTGGGTTACAAGGATGTGGACGGCTACCTGTACCTGGTCGGGCGGCAGAAGGAGCTGATCATAAGGGGCGGTCAGAACATATATCCACGAGAGGTCGAAGAGGTCATCCTGCGCATGCCGGAAGTGGCCGAAGCAGCCGTCATCGGTGTGCCGGACCGATACATGGGCGAAAGAGTAAAAGCCGTGGTGGTGCCCCGCCCGGGCGCCCGCTTGACGGAAGAGCAGATAAAAGAATTTTGCGCCGCGAGACTGGCGGAATACAAGGTCCCGCGCCTGGTCGAGTTTCTGGATCAGTTGCCGCGCAATTCCACCGGAAAGGTTTTGAAGCGGTTGTTGAGCTGATTTAGTTTTTCGGTGAACGATCACCCCGCCCCATCCCCCGTAAGTGTGACAGGGATGTCCGCTAATGCTGGTAGGATAAGCACTGGGGGCATCACATGATGGCGAACTCGGCGGCGGATGTTAGAACGGTCAACGTCCTTATCGTAGAAGACCATGAGATCACTCGCGTTGGGTTGAGGCTCACGCTCGAGCAAGTGCCGGGACTGAAAGTGATCGGTGAGGCCTGTGATGGGCGCGCCGCTCTGGTGAAAGTGCAGGAGCTGAGCCCGCATGTTGTGCTCATGGATATCGGGCTGCCTGTCATGGACGGCATCGAGGCAACCCAGAGAATAAAAGTGCAGTTCCCGGACGTGCGCGTCATCATGCTCACTTCGCACGACAACGACCAGGACATCTTCGCGGCGCTGGCGGCCGGTGCCGATGGTTACTGCTTGAAGGAGATAACGAGCGAGCAGCTTGCCATGGCGATTAGAACCGTGTCCGACGGAGCTGCCTGGTTAGATCCAGGGGTGGCCAGCCGCGTATTGCGTGCTGTCGGCACAGCTTCGCTGCCTGCAGGCGATTCAGCCCGCACGCAGTCTGCAGGCGGTTCACCGCTTTCTCAGCGGGAGGTAGATGTGCTGAGGCTGGTCGTGGAGGGGCTGAGCAATCAAGAGATAGCCGAGCGCCTTTGCCTGAGCGTCGAGACCGTCAAGACGCACATGCGTCATATTATGGAGAAGCTGGCTGTATCAGACCGCACGCAGGCTGCCGTGAAGGCGATGCGGGAAGGGCTGGTCTGATACTTTCCGTGGTGTCAGTGTCGAGATCAAGCACGTGCCCATGCTTGACATGCTGGCGTACCTTGTTACGGAAAAAGAAAAGCCTGACGGGGCGCCGGTATAATAGGGTTCTGCCGTTTGAGGTCTGTCTGAGAGTTGCCTGAAGAGGTAGATAGCATGGCTGTTAGCGAACTTACGCGCATTGAGAAGGATTCCATGGGAAGCATGGCGGTGCCTGCCGACGCCTATTACGGTGCCAGCACGCAGCGAGCGGTGCTCAACTTTCCTCACAGCGACTTGCGTTTCCCGCGTAACTTCATCCGGGCGCTGGCGCTTATCAAGTACTGTGCCTGCGAGGTCAATGAGGAGTACGGCGACATCGACTCCCGGATTGCCGGGGCGATAAAGCAGGCTGCCATGGAGGTGGCTGACGGTAAGTTCGACAACCAGTTTGTCCTTGATATTTTTCAAACCGGCTCCGGTACCTCCACCAACATGAACGCCAATGAGGTCATCGCCAACAGGGCCATCGAAATCCTGGGCGGCAAGCGCGGCGACCGAGGACTGGT
>DATNRD010000665.1:0-5796 GCA_036703665.1 Candidatus Obscuribacterales bacterium | reverse complement strand
CGCCGAACCAGCAGGACGAAGGCCCCGAAGGGATGAAGTGTAATACGGGCCCGAGTTTACTCGGGTGACCGTGTAGCCGCCGGCGTAGGCTGGTCTTATGGTTCCGTAGCTGCCATCGGAGGAGTAGTAGCGGTAGCCCCCTGCGTAATCGGGGCGGACCCGCAAACGCTCTAAGCCGGAGAGGTACATGGAACCGTAGCTCGTTCCATTTGAGCCGTACGGGCAGCTTGCTCTGGTGTAACCGTGAACGCATGAACTGGCTCCGTATGTAGAAGATGGAACGAAGTAGCCGGTCGAGTAGGGGGCGGTGCCGTAGGAACTGCTGAGAGCATCCAGGGCGATGATTGCGGCTGAGCTGCTGATAGCCCCGGCATGGTACACTGCGCGCGCTACCCCTCTTGCCAGGGAACGGAGCGGTCCTCGGGTTCTGGTGCGGGAGCTGGCGTCGGCGGACGGGACGGTGGATGGATATCTCTGGTTTTCCTCGGCTGGCGGGGACAGGAGAAACTCGGTCCGATCAATCCGCGCCCGCAGCACCTGGTCATCATAGGAGCCAGAAAGCTCTTGCGCCGATGCTGCCAATGGAACGACAAATAGGGTGATAATCACAAACAATGCTGGTGCCTTCATGACGCGCCTCCCGCGCATGGCAGTCATCGTTCTGCCACGCGCCGCATAAGATTTCTGATCTCATGCTATGCGACGTGCCTGCAGTAAACGTGCAGTCTGGGTGAAAGAGTTTTGCGCGGCACTTGATGCTCCACCGAAGGAAATCCCGGCGCTGAGGGGGCTGTTCGAGAGGCCGTCCATATTCAGCGAGCCGAAGCACCGGCCGGCGGTCATTAAACGGAAGCGCGGTATTGTTTAAAGCCGGCGTGCCGCGTGTTTTAACGGCGACTAGTCGCTCCAGCGACCATCAGCGCCCTCCTAAATCACGGGCGACTCGGTAGCCAGCTCCAGGATCTCGAGATAGGCATCATAGGCAATGACACAGCCTCGCTGCTTGCCGGTTATCTCGCGGACAATCCCTAGCTGCCCCGGATTTTGCAGCGCCCCAGTCACGGTCGGCGGTGCTGCCGCGCCACTACGCCATTTTCTTTTCTATCTCAGCAACCCGGTCCGCCAACTTCGAGAATTCTTGCTGAGTCACCGGCTGACTTTTGGAGCCGCCCTGCTCGGATGCCATGCGTTCCAGAACCCATTCTCGCACCAAGGTTCCGACAGGTTTCCTGAGGGCGGTAGCGAACTCATACAGCCGGCTGATGTTGTCTGCATCCAAACGGAACTGGACAATTTCAGTCTTGGCGACCTCTGCCCGGGCACGCGCGGCCATTGCCGCTTTTCGTTTCGCTAACCGTTCTTTTGTCATCTTCGGCATGTGCTTCACCTCGCCTGCTCGTAGATCTTTCGGTATTTAGCCTGGGCGCTGTTTGGGTGGTAAACCCAGTCCATGTCTTCCATGTATTCCACCCCGACTTCTAGAGGCGGTCTAGATGGGTCTTTCCTACCCACATCGATCGGGGATTGCCGGACTCGCTATCGCTCTCCTCGACTTCGACCTTGAGGGGGTCAGACAATGCCTGCAGGCATTCTTGCCCCGTAACGCCGTTCTTGCTGAGGCTGTCGTGGTTGGATCCGAAGATTATCAATGCAGGTTCTCCGTATATTAGATGTATGACAAATGTATGACGGTGTCAATGAGTGCTCCTGGCGCGCACCGCCGGACGCTATGCATGCCGGATCGCTTTCGGCCTCCGAATGGATGTAGCCCTTAATGTGGCGGATTGGGTGGGGGCAGCGCTAGATGTCGGCGACGGTGTAGCCGGCTGTCGCGTGTGAGGAATTGCGGTGGTTGGCAAGGCGTTTGAGGGCATAGTTAGGGACACACCAACCCCGAAAAGCTCTTTGCTGATTGCGGGCAACATGATGACGAGGTAGCGAAACCGTCGAGCACACGGGACGTATGCCGGCCGCCGGCCGAAAAGTGAGCCTGATTAAAGCTTCCGAAAACCCTGTGTCCAGCAGGAGGGATAGTCTTTGGATATGCAGCGGATGCCTTGGCGGGCGCCCGGAACGGCCTTATAGTCATGCTCACGTAACTTTCGACATGGCCGTTTCAGATCGAAACGTCCCTCACCAGTGAGGAGTGCACATGACAGCAGCAGCCACCGTGCCAGCGACTACGCAACTCTCAGCCCACAGACTGCGCCCAAGGCCGCATTATGATCTTACAAGCTATTGCGCCTACCTGACGGATGACATCTTGGACGATGAGACGGTGCCTGAAGGCGAGCGACTATATGCTCTTGCAGAGAACGTCAAGCGGATGCTCGAGGCAGATGAGCAATCCGAGAGGCTGGCGGCAGTACAGGAGGTACTTGGCCAGCGGCCCAACTGCGGCTTTGCCTACGCGGTGCTGGCGCGAGAAGCCGCTCGAACTGACGAGGAAGCCGAGCAGTATTATCGGCAGGCGGTGTCATGCTTGAAGGATGAATATCCGATAGAGCGGATTTTCCGCCAGGAGAGCGAAGCCGAGGTGCCTGACGAGGACTTGCCGGAGCTTGAACCGTATCTTGTCAAGCCTGGGGCCTACGTTATTGTTGCCGCCGAATTGGCAAGATTGATCTGGCGCAGCGGGCGTCAGGATGAAGCTCTGAGCGCGGTCCTTGCGCTGCTGGATGAGCACAAGGATGACGCCGAAGAGCTGATGTTCCTGGCTGCAAGCTGGCTGATCCAACTAGGAAGGGATGCAGAGGCTCGAGCGCTGATTGACAGGGACCCATCGTGTCTTCCGGAGTGGTACTACACGAATGCCCTGCTGATCTACAGGTCGCAGGGAGATACCGCCGCATCAAGGGCTGCTCTGTATGATGGTCTGGCTGAGAGCTCGCTCATAGCCGAGCTAATTTCTGACCCTGATGCAATCACTGATGATGGTTACGACGATATCGAATTGGAGGACGAGGAACGCTTCGCTGATGATGCGCGATGCGCGTGGCACAGGTCGCCCGGGTCACTTGAATGGATGCTCAAAGTAGTCCGCTCCATGAACCTTGCTGCCGCAGACGGCACTCATGCAGATGCCGCATCCGAAAAGGCGGCGGAAGCGAGGCTAAAGCGCTGGAGGGACGATTTCGAGTCCGCGCTTGCGTTCCTCGAGCGTGGTGATCACAAGAGTGCCAAACGGTTGCTGCGGTCGGCTCTGAGAGAGGCGGAAAAACTAGGTCCGGCAAGTGAGCCTTTCCGTGAGACAGTGGACACGCTGATCGAGCTGCTGAATGAGTCCGGCGGCAGTTCTGATGAGATGGAGGCGCTGCTGGACAGGCAACTGGCCACAGCGGAAGCTCTCCATGCCGGTGACAAGAGGAGATTGGCCCTCTCCTGCGCGTCCATTGCCAGGCGGTTCATGGACATGGAAAAGTACGACAAGGGCGAGGCGGCTTTTGCAAGGGCCTGCAATCTTCTTGAACAACTCTTGCAAGCAAACGATTCGTTCGTTACGCTGCGCGAGCTTTCGAGCAGCGTGTTTGGTCGTGCATTCTGCCTGGGGTCGCAGAAGCGGTATGCCGAGGCAGTACCGTTGTTTCGCCTGAGCATAGAATTGCAGGAGCAGTTTCTTGGAGCAAATCATTTCGACCACATTCCCAACCTCGATTATCTTCGCAGATCGCTACATCACCTGGGCGAGCACTCCGAAGAGGCTTCGGTGTGGCTGAGGCTCAGTGCCATCGCAGGCGATGAGCTGGACGATCCGCACAGAGGGCACGGAGCCGGGTGCTCCTGGTCCGTGTCTGGCTGTCCTTCGTGCTAGCCACTGGATTCCAGCGATCTAATGCCAGACGACCCGCCCGAGGCTGCGCGCATCACCTGCCCCATCGACGGTTTCTACCAGCCGGGGCTTCAGCATCGAAACTATTCAGGCCCCCGCCGGATACGCTCTACTGTTCCGATGGAAGGTTCGAGGAGCCGAGTCCGTACGCATGGCCAGCATGCGGCGTTACCCGAAAACAGGGCGTCACCGGATGACCTAATTCGTGGCGAGCTTCGGGAAATCCACGCTCACCTGATTGGTAAGACCAAGGAGGCAAAGCGGCGATCCACCTAGAAACTGGTGCACAGTCCTGCCAGGGCAAACAATCAATTTTGCCCGGAGATCTCAATCTCAACGTGGCCAGCCTTTGTCATCGAGGCGGGGGCTGAGAAACGGGAGCATGAGATCCCGCTTGGGCTTGTGCGCCCTCGTGCTTGCTTCACGCTGCGCACGGACAGCCTGCACCTTCCTGGCCTGGCTTGGCGTGAACGTGCCGCCCAACTCCTCGATAGCTTCGGCCAACTCGAAAATCTCGGCATTTGCCAGCCATCCGCCCCTGTTGTCGACCTTGAGTTTATCCAGAGCAGCCGACAGATAAGGCAGCGCGGCTGGATCCCCATAATCGGCCATCACGCCTGCTCCCACTACTGGGTTCTTCTTCAGCGTCTTCACCAGGACGGGCAGAATTTTTTCGTGGCGCGCGCCCGCTCCGGCTAATATCTCCGCAAGCGCCGTCCGGTAGTCGTCGCTGTGCGCGCATTCGTATGCCTTGAGAGCTGGCTCTACGACAAGCTCCCCGAAGTCCTTGAGTCGAAACACGAGAGTGCTATACAAAACATCTTCGACATCGCACTGCTCCAGCACCCGCAGCATGGGCTCAATGGCTTCCACAGCTTTGAGGTCGCGCAGGATGGTGGCCGCGTGAACGGGCACATATCCTTCCCCGGGTGCCTCAGAGTGCGCTAGATCCTCATCCTCCAGAATGGCGATGAGGTCCGGGACAACCGCGGCGCCTTGCATTCTGATGTAGACCCGCACCGCGTCAGGCAGTTGCTCACCGGCGCGGGCAAGCTGCTCGATCAGGTCGGCTCTGGGATCTGTCGTGTTGCAGTTGCTTGTCATGACTCTCTCCCCCGATAGACAGGTGCCAATATATCGCACAAGCGGGCCTTGCTGCGTTAATCGGAGCCACGAGCGGGCCGCCGAACGTTGCCGCCCGTCTTTGTTAAACATGCTGGCCAGGCAGACATCGGACTGTCGCGGTAAGGCCAGGGTGATTAACCCCATGTACTACAGGCCGTGCGAGGAGGAACAGGACCTATGCCAGCCGCCTGCCGAAACAGGTGTCCTTGCCTTTCGCGGGAGCGGCTCGGTACCCCGCTCAAGGATCTTCAGATAGGCATCATAGACAAAGACACGGCCTCGCTGTTTGCCGGTTATCTCACGGACAATCCCTAGCTGCTGCAGATTTTGCAGGGCCCCAGTCACGGTCGGCGTTGTGAGTCCAAGAGTCTTCACTATTTCCGGAATCACGGACAAAGGCTTCTTCTCGAGGTACTGATGTATCTGTAGAGCCGAGCCTGCCGCGCGTCCAATTTCCGTAATCGTCGCACGATCTGCTTGGATCATTGCCAGGAGTTCTCTGGCCGTATCTGTTGCCTGCAGAGCCGTATCATGCACGCCTTCAAGGAAGAAAGCACACCAGCTCTCCCAGTCACCGGTCTCCCGCACTTTCTGCAAGAGCGAATAGTACTCTTGCCGATGTGTTTTGAAGTAGAGGCTCAGATATAGGATCGGGTCGCATAGAACTCCTTCAGAACAGAGCAAAAGCGTTATAAGCAGCCTGCCCAGCCTTCCGTTGCCATCAAGGAAGGGGTGAATTGTCTCGAACCCGCTCTCCCAATCTTGCTTTCCGGTCTAGCCGCATCCCTTACTTGAGAGTCCCAAGTTTTCCGATTAGAAAGTCGCGGGTCTGGATAGAGCGC
>DATNRD010000664.1:0-5604 GCA_036703665.1 Candidatus Obscuribacterales bacterium | reverse complement strand
CCTCAAGTCTGGAAAGCAACTTCACAAGGTTCTCAGCCTTCAGGAGCGGTTTCGTCCAGGATGCAGTACACATGCACCATGCATCCTGAGGTGATCTCCGACAAGCCAGGCAAGTGTCCCAAGTGCGGAATGGATCTTGTCCTGAAGAAAATTGGTGGCCGGAAAATTGCGCAGCTGGTTGATGTGGAAATAGGGTTGTCTAACCCGGATAAGACAGAGGTCGTAAGCGGGCTCAAAGAAGGCGATGAGGTAATCTTTGCCGGTTACGCAATGTTGCAGCCCGGCATGCCGGTCGTCGAAGCAGAGTGGGGAAAGAGCGGACCGGCGCGGCTTCCCCTGGCATCGGAGGTGGCAGGCAACCGGCTCGATGCAGGCAACAACTGGACCCACGAAGAGATGGCTGACTCGCTCATGATCAAAGTACTGCTGTCTCCACCCAAGGGAGGCGCCAACGCGATTGTAGTGAAAGTAGACCAACACGGGGCCGCCCCTGTGAGCGGTGCGCGGGTAAGCGTCAAGACATCGATGCCTGGCATGAACATGGCTGGTCCCGACCTCAGCGGTAGCACAGGCGGCAACGGCGAGGCGCGTCTGCAAAGCGATCTCATGAGTGGCCTGTGGCGGCTCCAGGTGTCCATCACAGGTCCCGGACAGAGGACAATTGAAAGAACCCTTGATGTAGAGGTGCCGTAAGTGGTCAGCGGCGAAGCCCGAAAAGCGCCGCCCAGGCGGCAGGAGACAAGACAGGGCTTTAACATCAGCGCCTGGTCGATCGAGCACCCGTACACTATCGCTGCTTTCTATCTGTCGATGTTGATTCTGGCTGTAATCGCCATCGGCTTTTACATGCCGAAGCGGCTCATGCCTTACGTGCAGAGCCCGATGATCGGGATCGTGAGCATGCAGCCGGGGCTCTCGGCTGAAGAGATGGAGACTTACATAAGTAAGCCCATTGAGGAACGGATGGTTGATATACGCGGTGTGCGCTTTATCCGTTCTAGCTCCCAGGAGGGGTACTCCATGGTGTCGCTGGAGTTCCCCTACGGTACGGACATGAAGCGGGCACTCGTAGAAGTGCAGGCGCTAATGAACGTTGTGCAGGCCGACCTGCCGGTGACAGGGGCAAATCTGAAGCCCAGTTGGGTGTTGCTGATCGACCCGCTCAACCTGCCGGTACTCACTTTCAACTTGACTGCACCGGGCTGGGACCCGGTAAGACTCAGGGAATTGGCCGACAATGAGGTGACCAACCGGCTCAAGAAGGTTCCTAACGTCTGGTCAATTTACGCTTTCGGAGGCTACAAGCGCCAGCTTCAGGTACTGGTTGATCGTAACAAGCTGGCAGCGTATGGCCTGTCGATTCTGGACGTGCGCGATGCTTTGGACCGGCAGAATGTTGCCAAGCCTGCCGGGAGAATGACCCACGGGGAAGGCGAGTCGATTGCGCGCGTGGATACACTGGCGCGCAGTGCCGACCAGGCCAGGAATTATCCGATTCAAGCGGTGGGAGATCGCATTGTTTACGTCAAGGACGTAGCGCGCGTTGTCGATACGTACTGGGAGAAGCGAGCCGCCTATCACCATGTTCATCATGGCGAGATCGAGCCAGGCATAGAGATAAGCGTTATTCAGACGCCGGAGGCCAGCTCTCCGTATGTGATTGCCGGCGTCAAGAAAGAAATTGCGTCGCTGGAGAAGGATTTTCCCGGCATTCACTTTGAGGTGAGCTACGACAATTCTCATTTTGTCGGCATTCTCATGCGCAACATGGTCGAGGAGCTGGGGATGGCAATTCTGCTCACAGGCGTAGCGGTGCTGCTTTTTCTCGGAGAGTGGCGCGGAACGCTCATCTCCATGATCACAATCCCAATCTCCCTGGCCATGGCGGTGCTGGCTCTTATCCCGATGGGGATGACATTGAACAGCTCAACGCTCATCGGGCTCCTGTTGTCCATAGGGAGGCTGGTCGACGATTCGATTATTGACATCCATTCCATCGAACGTCATTTGCGCATGGGCAAGGATCCCAAGACCGCCACCATCGACGGTATTACCGAGGTGCGGCTGGCGGTGGCAGCCTCGACACTTGTCCTAATTCTTGCTCTGTCACCCTTGCTGTTCTGCGGCGGTATCGTGGAGCAGATGTTCGTTGGGCTCGTTTGGCCGATCATTTACGGCCTGCTCGCATCGTTTCTGGTGTCGCTCACGCTGACCGCGGTGCTGGCGGAGAAATTCCTCAGAGCCAAGCCGGAGTCGTATGAAAACGTTCATGAGTTTTGGCTTGAGAAGAAGCTGAGGATCCTTGTGCTCGAGCCCGTCGACCGGGTGCTGACCAACATGGAGCATGGTTACGGCAGGCTAATCGCATGGATGTTGGAACACCGTTTCGTGAATATGGCACGCATTCTGGCAACGATTGTAATCGGTTTCACCTTCTACAACTTTATCGGCAGCGAGATGATGCCGCTTGCCGATGTCGGACAGGCTTATGGGGTGCTCGAGGTGAACCCTGGGCTTTCCTTTGACGAGACCGAAAAGATTACAACGCAGGTTGAGCAAATCATGCTCAAGCATCCTGAGATCGAGGATGTATCAACGGAGATAGGCACGGATCCGGGCGGCACGTATTTCAACGGTTACAACATGCCGGGCGTGAACTATGCGACGTTCATGATCACATTGAGCGACAAGGACGAGCGGAAGAAGAGCATATGGGACGTGATCGATAGCGTTCAAAAAGAAGCTGTCGAAAGCATCCCGGGGATAAGGCGCCTGCAGATCAAAGAGATGGGGTCTGATGTGATGGCCAGCTCGCAGGCCCCTATTTCCATTCTCGTAACAGGTCCCGACATGAACGTTTTGTCACGTCTTGCCGAGCAAACTGCAGACATTGCCAGGCAAACCTATGGCATGCACCAGGTGGCTACAGATTGGTCTGTCAGTAAGCCGGATTGGGAGATCAAAGTGGATCCCCGCAGAGCTCAGGAGCTCGGGCTGACACCGTCGCAGATTGCCGATCAAGCCTATTACGCCGTGACCGGCGCCCTTACAAATGAGTACTATCGCTTGCCGAACGTCAGGCAAAGGACAATCCTGGTGCGGTACGACGAGCCACAGCGGCGCGACCCACATGATCTCTTGCTGATGACCGTAACAGCCAGCGACGGCAAGCAAGTTCCGCTGAAGAGTGTGGCGCATCTCGAGTATCGCGAGGCTCCGACTGTCATCAGCCACGACCAGATGCGCCGGGCAATAACAGTGATGGGTTACTACCGCCTGGGCGAGCCGCCGTCTATGGACGTGTCGATGGAGGTCATGATGAAGGCGATGGCCAAGCTCAACTGGCCGCCCGGCTACACAATCGAGATGCGAGGCGATATGACACAAATGATGGACGCTTTTGCGCGTCTGTTGGTTGGGTTGCAGCTGGCGGTGCTCTTCATCTTCCTTGTCCTGGTAGCACAGTTTAGAGGTTTCTTGCAGCCGTTGCAGATGATCTTCTCGCTGCCGCTCGAGCTGTCGGGAGTTTTCATTGCGCTCTGGCTGGCCCACCAGTCGTTCTCCAGTGTTTCCATCATGGCAGTGATTGTTCTTACCGGGATGGACATAACTACGGCAATTCTTCTTATCGATCAGATTCTGCGCTTGAGACGCGAGGGCATGCCCAGAGACGAGGCGATTATCAAAGCGTGCCCGCAAAGACTGAGACCCATCTTGATGACCTCGACCATCACGGTGATTGTCATGTTACCGGTATCGGTTGCGCCGAAAACAGGCATTGACGCTTACTCGCCGCTCGGTACGGTGGTGGTCGGCGGACTGATAGTCGGCACAGTTCTGAGTTTGCTGGATATTCCGATTATGCATGCCTACGTCGATGACCTTGTCAACTGGCTCAATCGGAAGTTTAAGCGCGAGGCACGTTCGTGATGGCAGGCCTGGAACGAGCGCAAGCAAGCAAGACAGGAGCGGCGAAAATACGCCAGTTCGGTCCCGGCACGGTTGCCATGATTATGGGACTCATTGTGATCGGTGTCCTGGCGATCTTTAATGAGCACAAAGTGACCATTGAAAGACGAGTAGAGACTAGTGCGGGCGTGCAATTCAAGCGGCGACCGTCCGTATCCGATCTCCTCTCCTGGGCACAGGAGTTGAGACTGAGCGCCTCTCAAGAGGCGTCACTGAGGAAGCTGGCACAAGAGGAGAGGCTGAGACTGGAGCCAGTGGAAGCCAGGATTGCTGCGGTCATGAAGGAGTTCGACGTCTTTGCTCACAAAAACCGGTCGGGAGGAGTTGGGCTCAGGGACGTACAAGTAGTTGCTGCACCGATGTCCCGATTGAGTCGTGAAAAAAGGGAAATAGAGCAAGCCTTTGCTGAGAAAGGTCTTGCCGTCCTTGACGCGGTCCAGCGAGACAAGACCAGCGAGCTATGGGAAACTAAGCTGGCACGTATGGGAACCGACAAGAGGGCTGCCGGGCGGTGAGAGCGGAAAAGCGCCTGTTTTTAAGAATGGTTCCGCTGGTTGTCTGGGCCTTTCTCTGGTCTACAAGCGCAGGCATGGCTGCCGATGCACCCCCCGAATCAGATTCTTATCCGCCGACCACGAAAGAAGAAGTCGAATTATCTAATCCGATAAAGCTTACGGTAACCAAAGAGGCGCCACCGTCGGAATTCCTTACGATGAGCGGCAAGCTGGGAATGGATGAAGCAGTCAAGCTTGCCATCAGGAACAACCTGGCACTCAAGATATCAGAGGATTCCTGGCTAATCTCGAAGTTTCAAGCGCGCTCTGAGCTCGGCAAGCTCGGGCCAACCATCACCGTCAACCCGTTCTATGCCACCTCCTCTTTGGACCAGATGCTCTTTTATTCGAGTGATGGCACTGTGCACGCGCCGATGCAGCCGATTGTTCGAGGTACCTCGTTTCACACGTTGTTCGCCGGGACACAACCGCTGTTCACCAGCGGACGGCTCTGGTCCGGATACAAGGCGGCGAGGGCGGTAGAGCGTCAGACCCTGGCAGCCTATAGGGCAGACCGTATCGCGACGGCCCTGAAGGTCAAGGAAGCATATCTGGAGGCGGCATTGAATGAGGCACGCACGCAGGTGACCACGGACTATGTGAAGTTCCGCGAATGGAGCACTGCCAACATGAAAGTTCGGATGGACAATGGTAAGGCTCCGCCAGCTGATTACCTGCGGGAGGCCTCTGAGCTGTCCCGGGCAAGAGCCGAACTCAACAACAATTACAGGGCTCTCAATAACTCCCTGATCAAGCTGAAGGTGACTCTGGCAATAGACCCGGTTTCGCAAATCACACTCAAAGATCAGCTTGAATACAAGGAGACTCCTTACGACGTGAGCAGTTATCTTGCGGAAGCTGTGAGGAACAGGCCGGAGATCGAGCAGGCAAACGAAAAACTCAAAGAGATGCGAGCCAGGCGCATTGTCGCCTTGAGTCAGATCCTGCCCCAGGTGAGCCTATACGGTCTCGGAAGCAACGCCACCGGCGCGACGCCGGGCGTGGAAGGCACCGTTGGCGGGCGCTGGGGCGGCTTCATCAGCGTCATCGGGAGCTGGACTGTGTTCGAGTCAGGCGTGCA
>DATNRD010000663.1:0-2701 GCA_036703665.1 Candidatus Obscuribacterales bacterium | reverse complement strand
CGATTGCATATATCGAGCAGTCGCGCCACATGCCCGGCTGAGCATTTTGCCTGGCTGTCAGGAATCGAATGTTAGGTCAATTGGTTTCGTGGAAATTCAGGCTAGTGGTTGCTGCATGGGAGCCGACGTACAGGGTGCCGGCAGAGCTGACTGAAGCGTTCGCCATAGGGGCTGTTGACCCTGGATTACGTCCGCTGCATACAGATCCGTATGGGCCCCGGCGACCAGATGCCCTTGGGCTAGGCGCCGAGCTTTCCTCGTGTGTGGGAGGAACGGAGGAAGGTCGATCCAAGTATCGAAAGGTATCAGGGGCCGGTCAAGCAGCCGCGTATGTTTCGGGGGTCGGGGCCTTGTGGCGTCAAGCGCATCCGACCCTCAGCCCCAAGGCGATTCGGAAGCTAATGCTGGCGAACACTCTGGAGATTCCAAACAACGAAGATAGTATGCTGGGAGCAGGATTGGTGAGATTTACAAAAGTTAGCGCCACCGAACAGTCTATGGAGTGCTGACGTGCCCGGAGAAATGCAAGAGCGGTCGGACAAGGATTTAAAGCCGTTCCTCCTGGTTGTGGAAGAGAGCGAGCTGGACACTGAGTTTACCCTTGGGGATGAGCATGCCGAAGAGATGGGGCCAGCTTGGGAAAACGACGCCTATCGGAGATCCTACGAGCAACGATTGACTAAGCTCCGAGAGTTTCAGGAGCGACTGCGGCAGTGGATCATCGAACATGGGCTGTCGGATGAAGTGAAGTACGTGGAGGTTCCCGAAGTACCAGTGCCTTCCGTCAGCTTGTTGTGCACGCCAGCGTCGGCGATACGGATCGAGACAATGCCCGGTGTCAAGGCGGTCCTTGAAGAGCGGTAGATAACAAGCGTAGGCTTGATATCTGGACTTTAGATAGCTCCCGATCCTCAGTGCAGGATGTCTTCTACCCCAAAATTTCCTCAAAAACCGTGGCCCCTTTTGTGGCCCCTCAGATGTCTATCTGGGACTATTACGGGGATCCTCGGGATGAAGCCAAATCCGCAAACACAATCCCAGTGCCGAAATCGCTCACCAGGCCTTATTGAGAATAGCCTCGTTGCCATTCTCGCCGCCTTCGCTCTGCCGCTCTCGCCTCGCTGAACTCCGTTAGCAACGTGATCAGCGCTCCGTCGCGGCGGTCCCGTTGCAGCTGCGCTGCCTCAATGGTGCGGCAGCTTATCGTAATCTCCCCACTGAGCGCCGGTGGCGCGGGCTGCCTTTCTTCGGCAGGGGGACTAATATGTCGTAAGTCAAAGGAGTGATCCCGACACAATGCCTTACGCGCCCCCAGCTGCCACCGTCGAACCGGCATGTCCCTGGTGTGCCGCGGCCATTGACGAGGCAGCGAAGTTCTGCGGCCAGTGCGGCCGGCCTGCCAAAGTCTCTTTCGGGCGCCACGCGCCCCCCAGGGCGCAGCCCAGGCAGCACCATGGCGTTCCGACCTTCGCCTTGCCGCCCCGGCCAGTGCCTTATCCGGAGTCCGCCAACATTCCCCAGGAGCTGGCCAGGTGCGAAATCCTTCTGTGGAGAGAGAGAATTTTTCTGGTAATCCACTGGCTTGTCTACATTTCGCTCAATCTGGGCGGCCTTGCCCTGGCTGTCCAATGCTACAGCGGTTTCATCGGGGACGTTTTGACCAAGCTCTGCATGGCGGGAACGCCATTGATGTTCATAAATACGTCAGCACTGCTCTGTTTTCTTCCCATCAAGGGAGCCCGCAGAGAGATCTTCCGTCTCAAGAACAGACTGGCTTACCTGCGCTTCAAGCACGAATACGACCACCTCCTGGTATAGACCCGGGAGCGCAAAGCCTTAGATCGTCAGTCGCCCCAACGCAGATTCGGCTTGCGGGCCGCCAGCGCCTCGTCGAGCCGGCCGACAGGCGTGCGGTGCGGAGCATTGCGCACCATATCCGGTGACTGCTTGGTTTCTTCGTCGATCTGCAGCATGATGTCCACGAACTCATCCAGTGTCTGCTTGGATTCCGTTTCCGTCGGCTCGATCATCATCGCCTCCGGAACCACCAGCGGGAAGTAGACGGTGGGAGCGTGGACTCCGAAATCCAGAAGGCGCTTGGCGATGTTGGTAGTCGTGACACCGCGCTCCTTCTGCCATATGCCGGAGAGGACGAACTCATGCATGCAGGCCTGGTCGTAGGGCAGGTGGTAGTTGCGGCGCAGGCGCTCCTTGAGGTAGTTGGCGTTGAGCACCGCATCGTGAGACACCTGGCACAACCCGTCGCGCCCCAGAGAGAGAATGTAACAATAGGCGCGTACAAGAATGCCGAAATTCCCGTAGAAACCTTTAATCTTGCCTATAGACTCCGGTCTTTCCCAATCGAGGAAGAAACGCTCCCCCTTTGCCGAAACCACCGGCTTTGGCAGGAAGCGCTCGAGGCTTTCACGAGCCGCCACAGCGCAGCCTCCCGGTCCTCCGCCACCGTGCGGAGTAGAGAAGGTCTTATGCAGATTGAGGTGGCAGACATCAAAACCCATGTCGCCCGGGCGGACTATGCCCATGATGGCGTTCAGGTTGGCGCCGTCGTAATAGAGAAGCCCGCCTGCTTGATGGACGAGCTTCGCCACCGTCTCGATGTGCGCTTCGAAGAGCCCGAGCGTGTTGGGGTTGGTGAGCATTATGGCGGCGACGTCGTCGCCAAGAACCGGCTTGAGAGCGG
>DATNRD010000662.1:0-5055 GCA_036703665.1 Candidatus Obscuribacterales bacterium | reverse complement strand
CTTGCCCATGTCGCTCGCAATTCCATAATGGCGACCTGTGACAAGCAGAGCGCAGGCCGCCACTATCGTCGGCGCCCATTCCCATCCCGGTGCAAGTGCAATGAATGCGACAGCCGCCAGGAGCAGGCTGATATGTCCGTTGATTCGCAGATACGCGTCCGGCAGCCGCAGCCCCGCAGAAAGAAGTGCCGCCCCACCACATGTCCAGAGCGCCGCGCTCCATGCCGCAGGCAGTCCGAGCAAGGGAAAGCAGGCCGCCATGGCGGACAATAGAGTGATGTACAGATAGAAGAGCAAGTGTCTTTCAATTGGCCCCTGGGCATCGCGGTACCTGGCCATTCTGTGCATGGAGGCGGCAAAGGCAAACGATCCCACCGTTGCCGACCCGAGGATAACCGGCCGGACCAGCTCCTGCCCCGAAAGCTCCGAATCGATTTGTGGAGGACAATCAATCCCAACAACGCGGGCAAGAGCGATTGGCGCAAGCACTGCGGCAAACCAGCGGAACTCCTTGATTCCATAGCGTAGTCCGAGGAAGGTAAGCAAGGCCACCTCGGCCAGCCAGAATGGCGTAAGCCAGGTACCGCTCAATTTTTCGGAGACACCAACAGTCGCAAGCGAGAGCGCCAGGAGTTGGTTGATCGTGGAGATCGTGGGCAAGTTACGTTTCGTGATTGCCCAGAGCGAGAGCGCATAGACTATGCCGGTCGCGATCAGGAAGGAGCTGCGCATATCCGGCGCAAATGCATCGAGCGCACCAAGCATACCGGCAACGAAGCCAAAGGCATTGAGGCTCGTCAGCGCCACCAGCGCCCTCTTCCGTCCAGGCTCGTGCTCGTCGAAGAAAGGAACCGAGACGTTGTACATAAGCCACGCCGGCACGAGCATCAGCGCCGATAGTGTAAGCCCGGTTTGAAGCGGGCTCCCCACCAGCCCGGCGTAAGGGCTGCCGCTGAAGTAGTAGCTGCCGTAAAACCCGAGGCTACCCACAATCAGAAGCGTCGACCAGCCCATTGATATAGCCGTTGCACAGATTCCGAGGTTCAGGAGCGCGCATGCAGCAGCCGTGAAGTAACTCACCGGTGTCAGGCAAATGGTAAACGTGCCAAGCAAACCCGCCAGGGCAGCAATTGTCTGCGAGCGTCGCCTTACCGCATGCAGCATGCTGCCCGCCGCGATTGCCAGCAACAGCACGGTATCTATTGCAGGCTCCCCGATCACACGAATCGCCGGTATGTGGTGAGCAGCAAATGCCGTAAAGAACGCCAGCGACCAGCCTCCGCCAATGAGCCCATGCCCGTACCATTTGATGTCCGTCTTGCGAATCAGCGCTTCACCTGCTACCAGCAGCAGGGCAGCACAAAGGAAGCCGGTGCCGACCTTCAATATCGCAGGCAGGGAGAAAAACGACAGCAACAGGGCCAGCGCCAAACCAATTACCAGGCTCCCCACTCCCAGGCGGTTGAGCCAGTACAGTCCAATTCTGCTTTCCAACCCTTCCGGTGATGACATCGCGGCCATCTCTCAGCTCCTCGCCTGCCCATTCCTGTAGGCAACCATAGCGCAGGCAAAAGCCAAGTGGATACCCCATTGAGACACTTAAGCAACTGCTGAGCCGCATTCCCCACCTGTCATTCCTGGGAGTGCGGTAACTTTGCCGAAAGCCATGGCAGCCCAGAACAACTTGTCATCCCGAGGAGGGCAGCGACGAAGAATCTCGTAGCGGAACTGGCAACCTGTCTAAAGGTGTGAGATCCTTCGCCGCGCTTCGTAAGAGGCTGACACCAGTCAAGCCAAGTGATTTGTCATTGTTAGGAGCCCCGCAGGAGCGACGAAGAATCTCTCACAACAGACCTCTCGGCCTGAGATTCTTCGCCTCGCCCTGCTTTGCTCAGAATGACATTGTGGAGACGTCCTCGAGTGAATGTTCACGAAATACCCGTGATAACATCGAACTACTGGGAGATGGCAACTGCTGGCTGCTCCTCGGGCATGGAGGAATGGTTCATGCAGCGAACAGCGCGCAAACAGCATGTTGCGACAAAGAAGGTGGGCTGGCCATATTTGGCCCGTCTTTCGGCCTTCTTTGTCATAAGCCTTCTGGGTGGGCTGTACCTGGTGTTCGCGCCCATGGTAAACCGTGACTTCTACAACGTCGAGGTCCTCTTCAAGCCGGTGCGTTGTAGTGACTTCAACCGTGTCTGGTTCGGACGGCAAGCACAAGAGGTATGGTTCACAAACAAGGCAGGAACACGCCTGTGCGGACTATTCTTGCCGAGCCCAGCGGCCAAACACGTGATTCTCATCCACCACGGGCAATTTGGCAACCTCAACCATCATCTGCCGGGATCGGGCTTCCTCTTGCAGCCCGAGAACGCGCTCTTCATTTATGATTACGCGGGCTTTGGAAAGAGTGAAGGATCGCCAACCATTAGAGGCATGATGGATGACGCCCGAGCAGCCTACGATTGTCTGGTAACTCAGCTGGAAGTGGATCCAAAAACAATTGTCCACTACGGTGGTTCGCTGGGTACCGGACCAGCCGCCCTGCTGGCTGCTGAAAAGCCTTGTGCTGGGCTCGTCCTCGTGTCGCCATATACATCGCTCAAGGCACAGGCTCGAGACACGTTCCCGTTCCTCAACATCTATCCTGACTGCCTCATAGCAGATGCCGACTTCGATACGCTCGACAATGTTCGGCGCCTGACGGTGCCCGTCCTGATAGTGCATGGCACCAGCGACCCGTGCATTAGAATCCACCACGGCGATTCAGTCTATGCAGCAGCCCACGATCCCAAGACATACCTGCGTGTAAGCAACGGCGGGCATGCCGCGATCGCCTCCGATGACGTAAAGCGAAAAGTACTTCGCTTTATCCATGAACTTTGAGCAAAGGGGACCGCAATGCACTAAGGAAGATGGACCAAACTCTGGGCCAGCAGCGAGGCTCAATGCCGTTCAGATAACGGGCAATGCGATCCCTGGGAGCGCCGGCGTCTCGCCGGCTTCGGAGCGGGCAGAATGCCCGTGCCCCCAGGTTAAGTGAACGGCATTGCAGCTAGGCTACTGCGCGTAATGTGCAAGGTCCTTCTGGGCCAGGTGTTATGCACGGCGGTTGCCTGCGCTCCGTAGCCAGTCAGGTCTCAGGCGGAACGGTGGCTGCTCCCGCTACGAGCTTCCCTCCTCCATCCTAAGTTCCCTCCTTAGTCCTAAGATAGGGACACACCCTTAAGGCCCGGGTGCTATCATATTGATAGCAGGGTGTCAGTACTGAGAGGAGTTCGGGTGGTGCCTGATTTGTTGGTTCGCTCACTTTCACAGGCAACAATAGCGAGGCTGAAAGCGCGCGCGCGCGCAGCCAAGCGCTCGCTGCAAGCAGAGCTCAAATTCATCATTGAGCGTGCGGCACATGAGCATTCACAGGAAGAGCTGAAGCAAATCGCGGCTACACTGCGGGCCCAACTGTCCGATCGTACGCATAGCGACAGCGCCCTTCTCGTCCGCGAGGATCGGGAACGGTGAGTATTCTCGTAGTGGATGCCAGCGTAGCAATCAAATGGTTCGTACCGGAGGTATACACGCCCGCTGCGTTGACAGCGATTGGCGGGCGAAGTTTCAACCGCGGAGAAAATGGACTGTGGCTGCGCTATCTCCGGTACTTCGGCAAACAGAGTGAAGCCGAAACACAAGCCATGGTTCAGCGCAAGCGGCGGGACGGTGTCTGGGAGAAGAACTCGAGCACATAGGCGAGGCACTGGCGGCGCGAGCTGGCTCCGATGAAGTGGCCCTGTCCTTCTACACGTACAACTAACACAGGTATGCCATACATCTTCAACAGCTGCTCCAGCTTTAACGCTTGAGTAATGGGCAAATTATGGTCCTCGCTCCCGTGCAGGAGTTCGCCCAATCCAGCGAACCGGTTATTATGCAGGCAGCTTATCGAATCTAGTGTCCTGGCGCATAAATCTCTTTAAGTTTAGCGATTTTCGCCTTTATGCGCTCGGCGGAGGCTGTCCAGACGAATGCCTTCGGTTCCTTATTGTGGCTCTTAATGTAATCGTCTATGGCTTGGATAAGGTCGGGTACGGATTTGAAGGTGCCACGTCGAATGCGTTTCTCGGTAATTTCGGAGAAGAATCGCTCGACAATATTGAGCCAAGATGAGCTTGTTGGCACAAAGTGAAAGTGAAATCGCTTGTGCCGTGTGAGCCAATTTTCCACCTTCGCATGCTTGTGCGTTGCGTAGTTATCCATTATGAGGTGAAGCTCCTGATCAGCCGGCGTTTGTTGGTCCAACTTATTGAGGAATTTGAGAAACTCTTGATGGCGGTGGCGTTTCATGCAGTCCGAAATTACCGTACCTTCGAGAACGTTCAATGCGGCAAATAACGTTGTCGTGCCATTGCGTTTGTAATCGTGAGTTTGACGCGCTGGAATTCCTGGACGTATGGGCAGGAGAAGTTGTGTCCTATCGAGGGCCTGAATTTGGCTCTTCTCGTCAAATGAGAAAACCAGCGCCTTGTCCGGTGGGTTCATGTACAGTCCAACCACATCCTCCAGCTTCTCAAAGAACTTCGGATCTTTACTGAACTTGAAAGTCTCGACACGGTGAGGCTGAAGTTGATGCTGATGCCAAATACGGCGAATCGTATCCTTACTGATGCCCTGGGCTTGCGCCATGGTTCTAGTGGACCAGTGAGTTGCATCAGCCGGGCGTGAATTCATCGTCGCCTCCACAACCTCTTTGACTTTCTCTGGACCGATCACGCGCGGTCGTCCGGAACGCGGAGCATCGCTCGCGATCCCCTCGATACCAGACTCGACAAATCTGTCGCGCCAACGTTGTACAGTAGGCGCGGATAATCTAAGTTCTGCCATGATTTCTTGATTCTTCTTTCCGGCAGCCGCCAGCAGCACAATTTTTGCCCGCATGACGAGTCGGTGCTCAACGCTCCGCCCACGCGCCCATCCCTCAAGTTCCTCTCTCTGATCGTCTGTCAATTTGACAATTGGAGCTACTCTCATCTCGCGCCCTCCTGCACTGAATATGGTGGC
>DATNRD010000661.1:0-9683 GCA_036703665.1 Candidatus Obscuribacterales bacterium | reverse complement strand
GCAATCGTGAAAGTATTTGCAGGGACGTAAACCGAGCAGATAATGCCGCAGAGGCCGAACGGCTGCATCTTTGGCCATGCAACCCAGACGGTCGTGCCTTGGGGTCATCTATGACTCATTCCCTGGTCATAGAGGAGCAGGACTTGCCGTCTGGTCTAATTTAGCCACCGGTCGTGATGGCAGATCCGGCAACCTTACCCACACCATGCCGCGATGACGCAGAATCTGTTTGGTGAAGGCCTTATGAAGTCAAGGGGCGGGCGGCAGGGAACGCAGAGCAGGACACTCGGGACGGCCGCTCACTCGCTGGGATTGCCGTAGGGCATCTGCAGGATCTTGCGGAAAGTGGCGACCTCCCAGAGTTGCGCACCGCCATCACTGGCGACGATCAGGTACCTGCCATCCGGGCTGAAGACGCATCCACGTATGGCGTAGTTACTCGGCATCTGTGCCACTTCCTGCCCGTCGGGAATGGTCCACAGCCGTGCGGTATTGCCGCCCACCGTCACCATGTACGTTCCAGTGGGGCTGATGGCCGAATAGGACATGGGGTTGCTCATCGGCTGCACCATGACCTCCGTGCCGCCCGGCACGCTCCAGAGGCGGCTGGTGCCACCGGTGATAGTGGCGAGGTACGACCCGTCCGGGCTGAACGACATGGAGTAGACGGGACCTTCATGGGGCATTTCGGCGACAAATCTTCCCGAGGGAACGGCCCATAGCTTGACGGAGTTTCCGCCGGCTATGGCCACGTAGCCGCCGTCGCGGCTGAAGTTGATCACCCTGACGTTGCCGGCCGCCGGGAACGCCTGCACGGCTGCCCCCTGAGCTGCGTCCCACAGAGAGGCCATGCTGCCGGTGGCAAGAACAAAATAGCGTGAGTTCGGCCCGAAGACCGCTGCGCAATTGCCGGGGCCGTGAAGCTTGGCCGTGCTGTCCCCCGCCAGGCTGAGGTAGCCGCCCACCAGGTTGCCGACCCTGTCGACATACGGCACGTTCGGACTGAAGGCCACCCCGTTGATGATGTTGACCTGCGCTCCGGCTGGGATGGCCGTCGCCACCAGAAGGAAAATCATCGCGCTCAAGACTCGTACCATTTTTGTCACCTCTGGATTACTGGGCATGAGCCGTGTAAGGACTTCGGAAACAATAGCATCCACTCCGGCGGAGTTCGAAGGCAAGGCCCTATAATCGCCTCATGCAAATACTGCGCGAGCGAATTATAAAAGATGGCAAGCACCTGGGGCACGGCATTCTCAAGGTGGATGCCTTCATGAATCACCAGATCGATCCCCTGCTCATGAAGGAAATCGGACAGGAGTTCGCTCGCCGCTTCAAGGCGGTAGCACCCACGCGGATACTTACTGCTGAAACGAGCGGCATCGCTCCGGCGCTGGCGGCGGCGATGGCGCTGGAGGTGCCGCTTGTCTTCGCGCGCAAGCACCGGCCCGTTACCATGGCGGCCGATCCATTCCGGGAAACCGCAGAATCGCACACCAAGGGTGGTGAGGTCGAGCTTCTGGTATCTTCCGAGTACATGAGCCCGGACGACCGCGTGCTGATTGTCGACGACTTTCTGGCCACAGCTAAAACTATTGGCGCGCTCATCAAGCTTGTTCAGCAGAGCCGAGCTACGCTGGTCGGCATAGGAGCCGTGATAGAAAAGGCGTTTGAAGGCGGGCGGCAGGCACTGGCCGGGGTGGATGTGCCGGTGGAGTCGCTTGCCGTAATCGAGCGTTTCGACGGCGACCGCATAGTTTTGTCCGAAGGATCTTAGGCAGCGGGCGACGGTCTCGGGATCAGGGGGTCAGCTGCCTGCGCCCGTCGAGCAAGATGTCGTAGTGGAAGGTCAGCTCGACATCTACGTCAGGAGGACAACCACGAGGAAGTTCCTCGAACGGTGCCGCATCATTGACGGCTTCGAGAGCTGCCCCATCGACGGCATCATCCCCGGATCCCTTCACTATTCTGAGATGAGATTCCGTGCCGTTGGCGTGAATTTTGAAGGCGACGACGGCAGTTCTGGACTGTCTGGTGCCAGGTTGAGACCATGCCTTCGTGATGCGCTGCTGGACGGCCGACAAATAGCGCCTCACTTTTTCGTCGTCGGGTTTTGCCACTGCAGCCCCATGGGCGCCACGGTCGGCCCCCTGCGGCTGTTCTTCCGCAGCATTCCCGCCTGCGCCGGCAATCGCGACCGAGCAGCAGGCGATAGCGGCAAACAAGATGGACTTCATATTCGACTTCAACATGACTCGCCTGCTTTGCTCACTCCCCCGCTTTCCAAAGATGCCTCCGCCACCAGGTATGATGCGATTCCGAATGCCACCGCGACGTTTAGTGATTCCTTGACACCACGCATGGGCAGGTGGCAGACAAGGTCGCACATCGGTAGCACCTCGGCTGAGATGCCGGTCACTTCGTTGCCCACGACCAGGCACAAACTCTTTCTCAGGAGCTTGCCTTCCACGGCGGTAGCGAGGGGGATGCTGGCGGGGGTCAGCTCGAGCCCGACGACCTGCACGCCCTGCTCCTTGAGGTGCGGCAGAATGTGCAGGGCGCTTGTGTAGTAATCCCAGGCGACGTTCTGCTCAGCGCCCAGGCTTGTTTTCAATATCTCTTTGCGTGGAGGGCAGCCGGTGATTCCGCACAGGTAGAGCAAGGAAAAGCCTGCTCCGTCGGCGGTGCGGAATATGGAGCCGACGTTCCAGAGGCTGCGCACATCCTCCAAAAGTGCTGTGAGCCGGTGCGAAGGGCCTGCCGGACCGACAGACCGTGGGCTGTGCCTGCTTTCGAGTCGTCCCCGGAATTGTTCGATTTTAAGAAGCACATCGAGCGGGCGGAGGCTGGCCGGACGCTCGCAGACGGCGCATCGGCCAGCCCGCCAGCTTGCGTCGTCGGTGACCTCAAAGGTCCGCCCGCAGTCCGGGTAGGGGCAGCGAGTCAACATGGGCTAGCAACATACCAGATGCGACAGCTAGCGGCGCGGTGGCGCCGGTGTAAGGTTTCGGCCAGCACAGGTGATGAAACCCGGAAAGTGTCATCCTGAGGAGCTTGAGCGGAGCGAGAGCGGTCCTGAGGGAGCACTGCGACCGAAGGAACCATCTCCTTGTGCCGACGCGAGATCCTTCGCGCTGCGTAAGAGGATGACAGTTTCGAGGCAGGTGACCTGTCTTGACCGAAACCTTACGCGCCGGCTGGACCATTCTATACCACGCAGTGACGGTCTCCACCCCGGTGGACCGCCAGCTCGAGCGCTTGAAACGCCCTGCCCAGGAGTTCTGCCGGTTCCCTGCCGTGGGTCGGGAAGGAGGCGATGCCGATGCTCAGCGTGACCCTTATGCTCTGTGTACCGAGATTCAATACCCTGGCGCCGACCTTCTTCTTCATGCGCTCGGCTGCGCAGGTTGCGCCATTGGAATTGGTCTCCGGCAGCATGATGGCGAACTCCTTGGCGCTGTAGCGGGCCGGGATGTCGACGTCGCGGACCGCGCCGCGCAGCTCTTTGGCGACCTCCTTGCGGACGAAGTCGGCGGTCATGTCGCCGAACTGGCGGGATATCTGCTCCAGACCGTCGATGGACACCAGACAGATGGCCACCGGGCGCTTGTATCGCATGCCGCGCTTCAGCTCGTAGGAAAGCCAGCGCATGAAAGTTCTGTGGTTGTAAAGCTCGGTCAATGAATCATAAAGCGCCAGGCGCTCGATGTCGTCCTCAGACTGCCTGGCTGCCGCCGGCTGCACCACGGGAACGGCGGCTGCCTGACCGGTGAGGACCTCCTGCCAGGCGGTGGTGGACTGCGGGCGCTGAGCGGTGGGGCGCCCCTTGGTGCCGCGAACCTGGGACAGCTTGTTGCCGAAGATGGAATCGGTTGCAAATTTTGACGTTTCGTCGTAGTTGCCAGGCATTAGGTCTTTCTCCCGGATCCACACGTGTTCGATAGGCCGATGTTGCTTATATTCCCGGCCGGCTGCCCCTATAACACGGGTCGGACTCGTTAGGCTCTCCCTTGTCAACCGGGTACGGCCGGCGAACCCTGGTCGGGCGCGGGCCGCTCGATCCCTCCCCGGCTGAATTGATCGTGGTAGAGGCGCGCGTAGCGCTTGCCGCGGGCCAGGAGCTCTTCGTGTTTGCCCTGCTCCTCGATGCGTCCGTCGACCACCACGAAAATCACGTCGGCGGCCAGGATGGTGGACAGCCTGTGAGCGATAACGAGGCTGGTGCGGTTTTGCATGAGCGGAACCAGAGCCGCTTGAATCAGTGCCTCGTTGTGAGAATCGAGCGAGCTGGTTGCCTCGTCCAGTATGAGGATGCGCGGGTCTTTGAGAAGAACCCTGGCGATTGCCAGGCGCTGGCGCTCGCCGCCGCTCAGTTTGTGTCCGCGTTCACCCACTACAGTCTCATAGCCGTCCGGCAGGGAGACGATGAAATCGTGAATGTTTGCCGTCCTGGCTGCTGCGACGAGCTCGTCGTCGGCAGCGTCCGGCTTAGCGTAACGCAAGTTGTTGGCAATGGTGTCATGAAAGAGGTAAGTCTCCTGCGTGACTATGCCTATGTTGCGGCGCAGAGACTCCAGTTTCACGTCCCGGACGTCGTGCCCGTCGATGGTGACCGAACCTGACTGCGGGTCGTAAAAGCGCGGCACGAGCTGGGTAATCGTGGTCTTACCGGCGCCGGACGGCCCAACGAAGGCGGCGAGCTGCCCGGGCTCGATCACAAACGAGATTCCTCTCAAGACCTCGCGCTCGGGAACGTAGCCGAAACGCACGTCGCTGAATCTGACGCAGCCACTTATGGCCGGAAGGTCGATGGCGCCGGGATTCTCCTTGCCCTCCGTATCCATGTCGAGGTATTCGAATATGCGTTCGAAGACTGCCAGCGCGCTTATGATCTGCACCTGCACGCCGGCGAGGGCTGAAGCGGGCGTGTAAAGCCTGCCCAAAAGCGTGATGAAGGTGACTATGACGCCGATGGTGACACCATGTTTGATGGCGAGCCAGGCGCCGACCAGCCAGACCAGAGCCGGCCCGGCCGTCACCATCACGGTAATCACCATCAGGAACCAGCGCCCCGCCATGGCCAGGCGAACTTCCAGGTCGAGCAGCTCCGTGCCCAGACGGTGAAACCGCTCGCGCTCGTATGCTTCACGCACGAACGATTTGACCAGCGTTATCCCGGAGATGGAGAGCGTTTCTTGAGTAGCGCTCTGGATGTCGTCGTACTTCTCCCGGGTCTGCTTGCGCAAGACGTACATGCGCCGCCCCACCGGCCAGAGGGGCGCCACCATAAGCGGTACTACCGCCAGCGAAACCAGGGCGAGCCGCCAGTCCAGAACGAAGATCGTAACCAGAGTGGTGAGCATCGTGAAAATGTTGGTGATGATTGTGACCAGCGTGCCTGTGACCACGTGGTCGATGCTGTCCACGTCGCTGGAGACGCGATTCATTATCTCGCCGGTCTTGGTGCTGGTGAAAAACGCCATGGGCGCTCGGTGCAGGTGAGCCACCAGGCTCGTCCTGATATCCCGCATGATGCCCTCGCCCACTTGCGAATTGAGATAGCCCTGGTACACACCGAGAAGACCTGCTCCCAGTGCCGCCAGGATCATCCCTGCTACTAAGAGTCCGACGGCTCCGAGGTCGCCCGACGGTATGGCCCTGTCGATAAGCGACATCGTAAGCAAAGGCGGCAACAGACCCAGCAGCGACCCTGTCAGGATGCAACCCAGGACAAGCGCTTCCTGCTTCCAGTAGGGCAGGAAAAGGGCGCCTATCCGCCGCCACTGAACCGGCTTGTCTACCCGTGGCCTGTCCGGACGGAACATGCTGGACCACATCAGGTAGGTGGGCGGGTTGATTGACATGGTCTATCTGAAGATGGCGACCTGCGGCTTGCCGCCAGGCAGGATGTAGCCTCTATACATGCCTTCTGTATTGAAGTCTATGGCCACGTTTCCTCGACCGTCGACGGCGATGACCCCGCCCTGCCCGCCGGCTTCTTTAAGCGTCTGATGAATGGCCCTGGCCGTGGCTTGCTCGATCGACAAGCCTTTGTACTTCATGAGCGCGACTATATCGTAGGCGAGCACGTATCGTATAAAGAATTCGCCCTGACCGGTTGCCGACACGGCACAGCAGTCATTTTCAGCATAGGTGCCGGCTCCCACGATAGGCGAGTCGCCGACGCGTCCGAACTGCTTGTTCGAGATGCCGCCCGTCGAAGTTGCCGCAGCCAGATTGCCGCTCATGTCCAGGGCAACGGCGCCTACCGTTCCGAACTTCTCGGCCTTGCCCGCAGGCGGAGTGCCGGTCCGGCGTTTGGGCGGGCGGCGCTCGTTGTTGAGCTGGCGCTGGAGCTCCTCCCAGCGCTCGGGCGTCCAGAAATAGGAGGGTTTGACAATCTCCAAGCCGACCGCTGCTGCGAACTGGTCTGCGCCGCGCCCCACCAGCAGCACGTGGGCTGACTTCTCCATAACCGCGCGCGCGGCGCTGATTGGGTTTTTCACCGTGGTGGTTCCGGCTACGGCTCCGGCTCTGCGGGTTTTGCCGTCCATGATGGAGGCGTCCAGTTCGATGCCGCCCTCCTTGTTGAAGGTCGCTCCTTTTCCAGCATTGAACACCGGCGCATCCTCCAGCAAACGGACGGCCGCCTCGACTGCATCCAGACTGGAGCCGCCCTCTTCCAGCACGGCGTATCCGGCGGCCAGTGCGCTTTCGAGCGCGTTTCTGGCTTCCTTCTCCTTGGCCGGCGAAATGACCTGATTGGTTATGCTGCCCGCGCCACCGTGCACTGCCAGGACAAAGGGTTGATTTCGCACAGCCTGCCTCATTTGCCAACGCTACGTCAGTTGAACATTTTACAAGGGCGGGCAGTCGGCTTCCAACCTTGTTGGACCGAAGCAGCGAGGCAACAGCGCCGAGGGTAGCCACAAGCTGACAGGGCCGCATGGAAGTGCGCGCGCTCGACCCACGTGCCGGCCGAGGGACGAGGACGACGGGGCGCGTACATGGCAAACATCATCCATGCAAATTCGTTAATGCCGGGAACCACCGGAATGCTTTGTGCGTCTGAGAGCAAGGTTGAAAGGTGGCAGGGTCGTCAGGCGCGCCGGGGCGCGCCGCCAACGCAGATAACCACGGTACTGGTGGGGCTGTGGGGTCTATCGGGAAGAGGAATGATTGCCATGAAGATGACTTTGCGCGGTTGGACAACGGTGCTTACGCTGGCGGCGTGCTTTCTGCAACTGAGTGTGCCGGCTCACGGGCAGACTACGGTTCTTACCGGCTCGGTGTCTCGCACCGACGTATTGAGCTCCGCTCCGGCGTTTACATCGCAACAGGCCAGGATGGACGTGCTTCCGGTCAGCCAGCCGGTAAGAGCAGGGGTATCGACCACTGCCCGTCCCCGGACCGTCGTCAGGACGGTCTACGTCCGAGACAGGCGGACATACTGGCAGCGGCATCCGAAGATCAGAGCTGCTGCCATAGGTGCCGGGGTCGGTGCCGGTGCCGGTGCGGTCACCGGGCTGATTAGCGGTCGGGGCGTCCTTCGTGGAGCCGCCATCGGGGCGGGCACGGGCGCCGGCGTCGGGCTTGTCCGGTCCAGCCGGACGATGCGCAGGCACCCGATCATCCGCGACACCGCCACCGGGGCGCTGGTAGGGCTCGGCGTAGGCGGGGCGGCCAGCCGCAGTGGCAGGCGGGCCATGCAGGCCACGGCAGTGGGAGCCGCAGTCGGTCTGGGCGTCGGTCTGTTGAGAGACGGGCTCAGATAGATGGCCGCCGAGGCCGGAAACCAGAATTTGACCCTTATAAGAGGCGGATGATCATGGGTATTGAGATCAAGCGCGCGGCACTGCTTTTGGTATCGATGGCAGCGGCACTGGTGTTGGGAGCCTGCGCAGGAGTCGATACGGAGAAGCTGAGGAGCCAGGCCACCGAACAGCTCCGCAAGGCCAACTTCACGGCAGCGGAGGAGGTGTGCAAGAAGGCTCTCGAGCTGGATGAAAAGAGGTTGGGAAAGGATCACCAGACGGTGGCGGCCGACCTCGCTATTCTGGGCAGGGTGTACCTGAAGCAGGGCAGGTACGTGGATGCCGAGCAAGCCTTCAAGCGCTCCAAAGACATCAGAGAGAAGCACCTTGCCCCCGAGCTTCTGGCGCTGACCGAGAGCCTGGATGGGCTGGGCTTGACGTACACGGCCGAGGGAAAGTTCGACGATGCCGCTGACCTGCTCGAGCAGTCCCTGCAGATTCGAGAGGACAACCTTGCCGGCACGAGCGCTCAGGTGGCTGAAAGCCGCAATTCGCTGGGGCGCCTCTACTTCGATGCCGGGAACTGGGCCGAGGCGGAAGCGCTGTTCAAGCAGGCGGAAAAGGCGTACGAGAAAGCGCTCGGCAGCGACAGCCCGGAGGTTGCCACGGTACGCAACAACCTGGCGGCGCTCTATTTTGCCCAGGGCAAGTACGGGCAGGCCGAGCCGCTGTACAAATGGACGCTGTCGGTCTACGAGAAGAGCGTCGGTCCGGAGAGCCTGGATGCGGCCAATACGCTCAACAATCTGGGCGAGCTCTATCGAGTCCAGGGCAAATTGGCCGAGGCTGAGCCGTTGTACAAGCGCGCTCTCGCCGTCTATGAGAAGGCCGTTGGTGCTGAGTCCAGCTATGTGGCAGCGTGCCTGAACAATATGGCTCTCATGTATCAGGCTCAGAAGAAATTTGCCGATGCCGAGCCGCTCTACAAGCGCGCTCTGGCCATAAACGAGCAGGCGCTGGGACGGGATCACATCGCCGTGGCCAACATCATGCGCAACTATGCTGTTCTCTTGCGGATGACCGGGCGGGATGCAGAAGCCGCCAGGCTGGAGTCGCAGGTGCGCACCATCGTCGCTCGCCAGGGGACGATTAACTGATGCACGACGGTACTGCCGCCGTCTCGAGCGCCTGGCTACTTGCCTGGCGACGCGCCTGGCAAAGTGTCCGCGGTCTGGGTTGCCCGGCGCCGTGATAAGGGATCAATTGTCGGTCGAGAGAACCAGCGTGGCTGAACCTTCCCAGGTGCCTGGCAGCGCGCGGCCGTCGGGCCCGCCCCCTCTTATGGCGTAGCTCTGGCCGTTTGCGACCGGGCTGTATTCCACCACCCCTGGTGGCAGCGGCGAAGGTCTGGAGGCACGCAGGCGAGCGACATCCAGCACGCGCCCGGTAATCGGCCATTCGACCCGGTAGGTGAATGGATTCACCATAGGCCACCTGGATTTGGCATCACCGGCGCCCGCCTTCAGGTATTCCTTGAAGGAGTCGTCGACTGCCAGAGGATAGGCTCCGTCATGGTTGACGGCGTAAAGCTCGGCTGCCATCTTGACGCTGTGCATGTGCACTATCACTTTGGCATTTTGCTTTTGAACCGGTGGGCGAAAACCCAGGGCCGCGGCTTTCTGCATGTTCTGGGAGGCGGCGATCGCCTCTCCTTTCGCCTCGTACACGAGCCCTCTGGTCCAGTAGCAGGCGGCGCATTGCGGATCGAGCGAAACGGCGCGGTTCAAATCTGCCAGCGCCTTGTCGTAATTCTCCTGCGTCTCGTACAGCCTCCCGCGCGCCTCGTAGTACTTGGCGGATTTATCATCCAGCTCGATGGCTTTGTTGAATTCCGCCTCGGCTTTAGCAGCCTGATTCGTCTCCAGGTAG
>DATNRD010000660.1:0-2573 GCA_036703665.1 Candidatus Obscuribacterales bacterium | reverse complement strand
GATCACCTTGGTGATGGTGACCGTCTCCGTGGCGTTGGTTTCCAGCAGGTTGCGCAGCTCGGACCAGGAGCGGGCGGCCTTGAGCGAAAGCATCGCCTGACCGTCTTCGTTGGGCTCGCTGACCACGAAGAAGTCGACGCGCTGCCCGACTTCCAGCGTGTTTTCCTTGAGCTCGTCGGCAGGCAGGAGCGAGTCGGCCTTGGTGCCGAGGTTGACCCAGGCGCCTTCCTTGGTGATGCCGACGATCTCGCCGGAGACGATGGCACCGCGCTTGGGGTAGCCGAGGGTGAAGCGGCCGTCTGCAAGCAGCGCGGCCATGATGTCTGTGTCTTGTTGGATCGGAGCTGTGAGGCTATTCGTCATAGATTTTCCTCCATATAGTTAATGTGGTGTCCCCCGCAGGGGCTCTAGAAACGAGTCGCCATCAGCCTTTCCAAACTCAGCCTGCGCGAACGAACTTCCCCGGTCCGCCTGCTCAGCAGCATTGGGTCCGGGGAAGTAACAGTGGCTCAGGTTTTGAGGGTTAGGCTTGTCTATTCCGTTGGAATGACGTGGAGATGGTTAAGGTGACCCTACAAAAAGAAAGAAATCAATAGCAAGATCTGTTTCTTTTGCTAATGGCGCCAGGGCACCGGGATCTAACGCGCGCCTGGTCTTTTAAGGCTGCACCTGATCTGCTCGAATCTGCCCCAAAAAGGTCGTTTCCCGCCAGCCACCTAGCGAGCCTGCGCCAGGCGCGCCTTCAGTGGGGAAAACCCCACTGAGGGTCAAAGCTGCATTCGCCGAGCATCGCTAACTGTCCTGACAATAAGCTCGGGCTAGTCGAGAAGGGAAGATGAAGCAGCGTTATAATGAATCCTGCGAAGCGGCGTAGACCGTCGCGTCCGCAAGGATGAGGAAAGTCCGGGCACCACAGGGCTGGTTGCTGGGTAACGCCCAGTGCGCGTGAGCGTGAGGATAGTGCCACAGAAATGTAGACCGCCCATGGCGTGTAAGAGCGCCTGTGGGCAAGGGTGCAACGGTGCGGTAAGAGCGCACCAGCAAGGTCGAGAGGCCTTGGCTAGGTAAACCCCGCCGAAGGTGCAAGGCTAAGGTATATCTCGAGGCAATGGTGGCCCGCCATCTCGAGGTGCCGAAGCCGCTAGAGGGCTCGGGTAACCGGGCTCCAAGACAGATGACGGTCTATAACAGAACCCGGCTTATGCGCCGCTTCGCAGCCTTTATCCCGACCTGGGCAGATGCATGAGGCTCATAGCTTTTCACCCGATTCGATGCACCTGACTCATGTTTGCGGGTCTATCCGAGCGAAGTATGCGTGAGATGCATAGGCAAGCGGCCGGCGGTTCGCGGGCACAGGTAGCCGGCCCGATCCTCGCGTTCGTCAGGCGCGTATATCGATGATTCGTCCGGGTTCCGGCTGGCTGTGGTCAAGGTAGGCACGCAAGGCGCGCTTGATTTGCTCGGGAGTGAGTTGCGAGTGCCTTGGTGAAAGGAGCCCTTCGGATGTGAGCTGCCAACCCGGCTCGAGCCGCTGAAGCGCTCTGAGTGCGTCCGTGCTCCTGAGGCTCAGTTGCCCGTCTCCACGCAGAGCGACCTGGAACATGCCCTGCGAAGGGCTGTACCTGACGGGCAGAGATTCGCTCTTGCCGGGCAATGCCAGTCTCGACTCGGGGGCTACCTCCGAGACCACGACGAATTCCGCATCGATGATCTCCGGCTCCTGGACCCTGGAGGGGCGGGCACTGGGGCGAGGAGCGTCGATGATCTCGCCTTCCAGCACCTCAACTGCAGGTTTACGTGCGGTCGTGGCTCCCGCGCCGGTGAAAGCGCGATACTCCCTGCCATTCTGGTTGAGCCGGCTGGAGAAGCCCTGGCTGCCAGCAGGGCGGGCGCTCCGCTGCCCGGCCAGGTTGTCCGTGGCGGCGGCGCTGCGTGTAACGGTTGCTCCTTCAGAGAATGCCGCGCGCAGCCCGCGTCCGGCAAAGGAGCCGCCTACGGCAAAGGGAGCGATGAGCAGGGTGTCGAATGTGAAGCTGCTCAGGCTGGCGGAAAGCTCCCTTGATGCGTAATCCAGTTCGCGGCCGCTTCCGGCGTTCCATGCTCGCTCGGCGGCTGTGGAAAACGGCTTGATCGCGTCGGCGACAAACGATACTCCCAACGCAGCGCCGATTCCACGTGCTGCTAACCCAGCAAAGCCGGCTCTGGTTGAGAGAAAGCCCAGGGTTGTTCCAAGTGCGGCACCGGTGCCGATTTTAGCCAGAGTGGCTGCCGGTCTCTCCGTCGCCTGCTCCGCAGCTGCCCTCAGCTCGCCGAAGCTGCCCAGCAATCCAGCCGTCATTACGTACGCTTCATTGAAAAGGCGCTCGGCAAGCCCCGGCTCAGTTCTGGCCAGCAGACGGTTGTCGTTGAGGGATTCCAGATGTGAACGCATGGGCCGTGCGATGTCGCGTGAGGATGCGGAGTGTAGCCTCAGTGTACGGTTGTCCCGGGGAGCGGGTCAATCGAGAAATTACGAAGAACCGGCCAAGAATCACGTGCGGCTGCCGGGGGCAGGATCGTCCAGGCAAGAGGTG
>DATNRD010000659.1:0-7001 GCA_036703665.1 Candidatus Obscuribacterales bacterium | reverse complement strand
CGGCCGAGCAGCGGGCTCAAATTATCCAGCGCAACCTGGACAACGCCCTGGTGGCCTCGACCGACAAATCTCCCGCTGCCGTGGGGCTGACCTACGTAAAAGGAGCGCCGGTCATCACGCTGGGAGGGTACTACATTGCGACGGTTGATGCGAACAGTGCAAGGGTTGCGCGCACAACCCCGGCTCTGCTGGCTGAAAAATGGGCTAACAACCTGCGGCGGGCCCTGGCAGACGAGTCGAGCACGCGTGCCTATGTGGCACACTTGTCAGGCGAGTCCGGTGAGGTTGCCTCAGGCAGCGCTGCGGCTGCCGCAGCGCAGGAGCAGCCTGGCCGCACGTACAACAAGGCCCGTCTGGTGTACGTACCTGCCGGAATGGTACTTCCGCTCACGTTGACCTCGAGCATCACGACCGAGGTAGCCAGGGCCGGTGACCGGGTGGAAGCGAAGGTCAGCGAGGATGTCTCGCTCGGCGATACATATATTCCCAAGGGAACGCTGGTCACCGGACACATCACCGAAGCAAAGGCTGGTGACAAGATGGCGAAGTCCGGCGTGCTGGGCATCAAGTTCAACAAGATCAAGACGCCTGATGGTACCGAATCGCCCATCACGGCGCGCCTGATCGGGGAAGTCTCCAAGGGGGTCGCGCGCGAGAGCGACCTGCTCAAAGGCGAGAGCACGGAGACCAAGCTGAAGCAGGCTGCCATAAGAGGTGCCATCGGAGCAGGCGGCGGAGCGCTGGTGGGAACGGCAATCGGCGCTATTGCCGGTCGCTCCGGCGGGGCGGTCGGCCGCGGCGCCCTGGCCGGGCTGGCTATTGGTGCGGGTCTGGGCGTTGCCGAAAGCTTCCTGCTCAGGAAGGGCAAGGACGTCGTCCTTTCCTCCGGTCAGGCATTGAAGCTGCAGCTCGACAGCCCGGTTACGCTGGCCACCGGCAACTACGTGACGGGCAGCCTGTAGGAACACACCCCGCACGCTTCGCCGCTGCGACCCCCTGGGCCGTCACACGCGCCTTTCGGAGCGGGCAAGGTGCCTGCCCCCAGGAGAACGCCCGTACCGTTTCGCTTCCGAATATGCCTAATTTGACGGCGTTGTGCAGCGCCCCTGCAAAATACAGACGCCACCCAGGTAAACCTGCGGTGGCGTCTGTACTACTGCCTGACTGCCCCTTGCGATGGGCTCAGTATCTCCGCACGCTTCAGCCAGTCCTTCACGTGGGGCGGGCTCACCTGCTACCGTTGCCGGTTGGCGCCAACCTGGCGTTTCCACAGGGCCCCTCGGCTCGCCGTGCTCAACTTGCGTGAGCACTCACCGTTGATGCATTTAGTTTATAGCGGTATCGCACATATGGAAGTACCCCAATGGACATTTAAGATCTGCCTGCTTGGCAATATTCCGGATGGCTAACCATCTGTGGTGGCAACATCGACTTGGATTAACAAGAGCCGGATCAATTGGCTGGTCGAGATGTCCGGGTGATATATATGCTGATGGCAATATATCGATATTCTGGCGCTGTCTTATGGATGGCTGCTTGATATACTGGGTTTCGGGAACACAGAACCCTGATCAAGCTCTTATCTGTCTGCACCTGTCCAGCCACAGTAGCTGACTGTCTTGGGGTGGCGCGTAACTGGTTAGACAGGCAAGGCCGAACGGGGTCACATCGAGAAGGCGAAGTACCTCCAGGTGCCCCGGAAACGGGGTCGCAGTTTAGATCGCCAGCACCCTCGCAGCCCATGAGCTGCGCTCGGGCAAACGGGCTGGAACATGTCAAAGAAATCGGGACACCAGGATGAAACAGCAGCAGCCTTGAGGCTGGCGGCTATCGTGGACTCCTCTGACGATTCCATAATCTCGATGACCCTGGACGGCATAATCACCAGCTGGAACAAGGCATCGGAGCGTATATTCGGATACTCCGCCAAAGAAGCGGTCGGGCAGCATATCTCTATTTTGATTCCAGTCGACCGGCGTCAAGAGGTGGAGGGAATACTGAAGCGGCTCAAAGAGGGGGAGCATATCGATCACTATCAGACAGTCCGGCTAAGGAAGGATGGCAAGTCAGTTCACGTGTCTGTCACCGCGTCCCCGGTCAGGGATGCTACCGGCAAAGTAATCGGCGCTTCGAAAATCGCTCGCGATATCACGGGGCGCGAGCGGGCAGAAACGAAGTTCCAGGATCTGCTTGAGACAGCGCCGGACGCCATGGTTATTGTCGACCATCAAGGCGAAATCGTGCTGGTCAACTCGCAAACGGAAAAATTCTTCGGGTATGCGCGAGATGAGCTTCTGGGACAAAAAGTGGAGCTTCTTATCCCCGAGCGCCTGCGCACCAAGCATCCGGATCATCGTGCCAACTTCTTTGCCGAACCGCGCGTTCGGGCAATGGGCGCCGGGCTCGAGCTGTACGCGTGCCGGAAGGACGGCACCGAATTTCCGGTGGAAATCAGCTTAAGCCCGCTTGAAACAGGGGAAGGCATGCTCGTCTCGGCAGCCATTCGCGACATTACCGAACGCAAGAGAAAAGAGGATGAAATCAAGCGGCTCAACGAGGTTCTCGAGGCCCGCGTAAGCGAGCTTGCGGTTCTTACGGTTCAGCTAGTGGAGGCACGCGACCAGGCTCAAGAGGCGTCACGTCTCAAGTCCGAGTTCCTGGCAAACATGAGCCATGAAATCCGCACTCCATTGAATGCCGTAATAGGCATGCTCGATCTGCTTGCTCGCTCCCCACTCAACGCCGAGCAAAAGGAATTCGCGGAAGTAGCGTACGATTCGGCACGCGGGCTGGTGGACATCATCAGCGATATCCTCGATTTCTCTAAGATCGAGGCCGGCAAGTTGCACCTCGAGATTCAGGACTTCGACCTGCTGTCGGTGGTAGAGAGCGCTGCCGAGCTAGTGACCGATAAAGCCCGCGAGAAAAAACTGGACCTTCTCACCGTGGTGTCCCCGGATGTTCCGGAGTGCGTGCGTGGAGACCCGGGACGCTTGCGGCAGATTCTAGTCAATCTGCTGGACAACGGCGTCAAGTTCACGGAGAAGGGCGAGGTCATTCTCAGGGTAGAAGCCCGCGACGGAAGCGTACGATTTTCGGTCAAGGATACCGGCATTGGCATGTCCGCCTTCGTGGTGGAGCACTTGTTCCAACCGTTCAGGCAGGCGGACGGCTCGATAACACGCCGTTATGGAGGAACAGGGCTTGGCTTGTCGATCAGCAAGCGGTTGGTGGAGTTGATGGGCGGGGAGATTGGAGTCGACACCGAGGAAGGACGTGGTTCGACCTTCTGGTTTAACTTGCCTATGGCACCAGCCCGCTTCAAAATTCCGCACGCGATTCCGCCGAGCCTGAGGCGTGATGCGAGAATTCTCGTTGTTGGCGGGCCGACCAGCTCGGCTGGCATCATTCAGAGTTATGCGATGTGCTGGGGAATGAAATGTCGGCGTGTGGACGGCGGTGAAGCCGGACTGGATGCCTTGTCCCGGGAGGCGGGAGGAAAGCAACCGTTCGATATAGCGATTATCGATCTTATTCTGCCAGACATGCATGCTTTCGATCTGGCTAGAGCTATTCGGCAGCGTGAGCAGCTCGCCTCGACAAAGCTTGTGCTGGTGACCCCCTGTCATGAGATAACCGCAGGCCAGCAAGCCCTCGAACTGGGTTTCTCGGCCCAGTTGACCAGGCCTTTAAAACGTTCGCGGCTGCTGGATTGCATTTCTAGCTTGCTCGACAGCGGGGAGTCCTCCATAGCCTCGACAGACTGGCAAGCGGAGCCAGAACCCAGTCCTGAATCCGGACCTCTCATTCTGGTTGTGGAGGACAACCCAGCTAATCAGAAGGTTGCAGCTTACCAGCTCAGGCGCTTGGGCTATACATGTCACACTGTTTCTACTGGACGGGAATCGATCGAGGCTGTCGCTTGCGGTGCATACGACCTGGTCCTTATGGACTGCCAGATGCCAGAAATGGACGGGTTTGAAGCCAGCCGCTTGATCCGCAAGACAGAAGTCTTTAGCGGCCGGCATGTTCCTATTGTGGCCATGACAGCCCACGCCATGCATGGGGATCGGGAACGATGCCTGGCAGCGGGAATGGATGACTATATAAGCAAGCCCATAGACCTGACCAGGTTGAGCGAAGTGCTGAGCCGCTGGCTGCCCGAGGAGCGGGTGCGCCAGGGAGTGTTGGCCCGGCAGGTCGCCGGTCAGCCCCCGGTAACAGCCCAGGCCGGTGGCGTTGACATCGAGCTGCTGGACGACATCTGTCGAGACGAGGGCGGCCGCGAAGCCGTGCAGGTGTTTGCCTCATCGGTGCCAATATTGCTTGACTGGCTCGAGAGGTCCGTGGCACAGAAGAACGATGCCGAGCTGATGGCGGCCACTCACGACTTGAAAGGATGTTGCTCGGTCTTCGGTGCGCTCGAGATGCAGAAGCTGATCGTGTACGCGGAGGATGCGGCCGCGAAACAGGACTGGAGCAGAGTTGCCTTCCTTTCCCAGGCACTCAAGCTCTCGCTGTTGAAATTCAACCAGCTTCTGCAGGAGCGTCTTGCCCAGAAAACACAAACACCACCCAGGTAACCCTGCGGTGGTGTCCATGCTACTGCCTGGCTGCCCCTTGCGATGGGCTCAGTATTTCCTCACGCTTCAGCCAGTCCTTCACGTGGGGCGGGCTCACCTGCTACCGTTTCCGGTTTGGCGCCAACCTGGCGTCTCCACAGGGCCCCTCGGCTCGCCGTGCTCAACTTGTGTGAGCACTCACCGCTGATGCATTTAGTCTATCGCGCTTCTGCACATGTGGAAGTACCCCATTGGACATTTAAGATCTGTATCCTTGGCAATCTTCGTGACCGCTAACCATGGGCGGTGACACCATCCGGATTGATTAACAAGAGCCGGATCAACACGCAGTGCCTGTCAAATCGGCGATGCGTATGCGAATGGCTCGCTTGCGATATCTAAATCGGCGGGTTGGTATCATCAAGGGATATAATCGGATCGGTCTCGAGACGATTGTGATCCAGCATTTATGATCCGCCCTTGAGAATTCACATCGTCACTCGACCTTTTCGACGGGGGTAACAGTGTTGGCGTCGCCGGCAATTACACTTGCCACAGGCAACGGCGGATTGTCCCGCCTGGCTGAGGCGCTGTACGGCGCCTTAGAGGAAGTTCCGCGTTTCGACCGCTGTGCGTTTCTCGACTACCCGGATCATTTGAACGCAGGCGATCACTTTATATTCGTGGCCTCAGTAACGTATTTGACCCTGGCGCGGCGGGCACGTGTTGCCTATACCGCCAGCCTGGCGGACTTCTGCCCCGGTGAAATGGAGAGGCGCGCCGGTGGCGCTCCGATTTTCCTGCAGGGAGGCGGTAACCTGGGCGACCTCTGGCCGGAATCCCAGCTTTTCAGGGAGCGAATAATTTCCAGCTACAAAGACAGACCCATTGTCGTGCTGCCCCAGACCGTGCACTTTCAGAGGCAAGAGAACCTCCGGCGGGCGAGCGGAATTTTCAACAGCCACCCTGACCTTACGTTGTTCGTGCGGGACCGGGAAAGTCTGGAAATAGCAGCAAGACACTTCCAGGGATGCCGCGTGCACCTGGCCCCCGATATGATGGCGGCCTTGACCGATTTGCCCGCACTTTGTCTTAAGCCGGCTCCCCGAAAGGAGATTCTCTATCTCACCCGAGCAGACGGCGAAGCTAATCAGTCTCTCATGCCCGCCGAGCTGGGCATCGAGGGTCTGGAGGTAAGAGACTGGCCGACATATGACTGGGCGTACGCAGGACGGGGCAAACTGAGGGAGTACAGCCAATGGTATTGGCGGCTGCCTGGCGCTGTCGATGCCTACAGGGAGATCTGGCAGCGGGGAGTCCGCCAGCCGGGCGGGTACGTCTCGAGGCTTGTGTGGCGCCACCTTGCTCCCTGGCGGAGTGCAGCCGCCGGTCTTGACAGGCCGGATTTGTGGTTCCGCTCCTGGGATATACTGCATGACTGCCTGCGGCAGCTGTCGTCTTACGGCTTGATCATCACCAGCCGGCTGCACGGGCATCTGGCCGCGTCCGTGGCGGGCATTCCCAATGTTCTTCTGGCGAGCAGCTACCACAAGAACAGGGCTTTCTTTGAAACCTGGTGCTCGGGACAACAGCTAGCCAGGTTTGCTGCAAGCCCGGCTCAAGTGAGGTCGGCAGTAGATGAACTGGCGCGCTTCCGGGTGGACAAGCGCTCTAGCAGCCGCTGCTTGTAGTCCAGCAAGCGTTGAAATGCGCGAAAGGACGGCGAGCTGCAAAGGGTGTTGTACTTTTCGTTGAGCTCCGTGCAACGGCGATCGGACTGTTGCCATTCCCTGTATATGTGGTGGTACTGCTCTTCGAGCTGGCGATACTGCCTTTCTTTTGCCGTCAGAATCTCGGCGAAGTGTTCCGCGTACAGTTCTTTGTGCTCATTGATCAGGCGCGGGATTGCCTGCCACCATTCGCTCCTCCGAATCGTCGAGAGGCTCCGGGGGTGTTTCCTGTAGAGGAAGAGCGGTTTGTTCAGCCTGGCAAATCGAAAGCCCTGTGCTACCGCGGAAATCCAGAAATCGTGATCGCAGTTGTACAAAAGCTGGGTCTTGAATCCTCCCACGCGCTCGAACACTTCTCTTTTCATGAGAAAAGTTGCCGGGCCTGGCAAACCGGAAAGCAAGGCGATCAGGGTACACTCGGGCTCCCAGAGGAACGAACTGTCTCCAAAGAGTTGGACCAGCGTGTAGACGCCGTCCACACCACATTGCCGAAGCTCATGCAAGGTGTCCTGGATGAATGTGGGCGCCAGTCGATCGTCCGAATCCAGAAATACCAGGAAGTCTCCTGTTGCCAGGCCGGCTCCGGCGTTGCGTGCGCTCGGCAGCCCGAGGGTATTCTCATTGCGCCATTGCTTGAGCTTAAGGGATCGTCTCCATTTCGAGAGATCGGGTGCCTGCCGCGCTGGTCCGGAGTCGTCGACGACAATGA
>DATNRD010000658.1:0-27138 GCA_036703665.1 Candidatus Obscuribacterales bacterium | reverse complement strand
CAACCGCCTCGGACGCGGCATACCGCTTGACCGCTACCTGGAACGGCAGTACGGCCAGGAGAATCCGGTCCTGCGCTCCAGACAGCTCGGACTGCTTGTCGACCGGAGCCCCTGGGTACGGGTGCAGGCAGGCGCAGCGAGAACGGCGTACGCCGAGAAAGGTCAGCGGGTCGACCTGTCGGCTGCCGACTCCGGACCAGCCAAACTGGGGCACGAGCTCGAGCACCATGTGCAGACGAAACAGCAGGACGGCGCCCTCGAGCTCGATGCAGCAGCGCGCATCCTTCAAGATTCGCGCCTGGATGCCACACAAAAGACGCAGCAAGCCTGGGAGATCTTCCGCTCAGTCCGCCTCAATCAGGAGTTGAGGGCACAGCTGGCCGAGGGGGTGATCGCCTGGGAGCTCGGCCAAACCCGCCTGCCGCCGGAAGCAAGAGCCCTGTCCAGGCAACTTCCGGCCATGGAGGTGGCCCCGGGGCTCACTTATGAGAGCCTCTGGCGGAACGAGTTCAGGGAATTCATCGCATCGGCCGGAGAGAAGCGCCCGCAGGAACACTACGCTCGGGCTCAGCTTTCCGACCCGCGCATCTGGCAAAGCCGCCTGTCCGAGTGGTCGAGCCTGCCGCTGGAAAGCAAGCTCACCGCCCTTGCTCAGCTCAAGCACGCGCCTGACGGTGTGAGCATGAAGCTCTGGGAGCGCTCGATTGCCGACCCGGAGCAGCGCGTAAGGATAGAGGCAGCCGAAAAGCTGTCCGGGCTTCCGCCCGGCCGGATGCTGGCGGCATGGATGAGGGCCGTGCACAGCCAGGATTACTTCGTCAGGATCGTGGCGCTCTCCAAGATAGGACAGCTGCCGCGCAACGAACGGCTTACGGCGCTCACGCATGGTTTTTCGCACCGGCCGGCGTTGCTTATGCCAGCAAGGCCGGAGCCTGACTCAAGGGGACGGGTACAGCGTTACGGTGAAGACGGCTGGTCCCGACCGCAGGCGCCCGAGTGGGCTTCCGAGACGCTGAAGAAGCTGTCGGAGCAGGCGCCTTCGCAGCTGCTGGTCAAGAGCATCGAGAGCCTGCCGGGCAGCGAGCGACTGGACGCCTGGCTGCGCGCCCTCAATGACCCGCGCACAAGCAAAGCTGCAGCCAGAAACCTGGAGGTCGTGCCCGAAAGGGAAAGATTCCAGGCCTGGAACGCTGCCTGGAACAAGCACCAGAGCAGTGGTTATTCGCGGTACTGGGGCGAGGAGTCTGCAGCCGATTCGGTTTTGAAGCAGATTCCTCGACTTCACCCCGAAGAGCGCCTGGCAGCGTGGAAGACAGCCATAGACAGCCAGGCGAATCTGGGCGGCGAGGCGCTCTACGAGGCGTTGTCCAGCCTGCCGGCAGAGGCCAGGACAGACCAGTGGAAGGCCTTGCTGGCCTCGGTCAAGCCGAAGCCTCCGGAGCCGGCCGAGCCTGTTGTGGACCGCTGGGGCTGGCGCGTCCACCGCCCGTACGTCCCCGAGCCTCCCTCGCGCGGGCTGGCACGGGCTATCGAGGCTCTACCGGATAAGGATCGAACAGCCGCCTGGCTGGAGGTGGTGTCGCTTGGCACCAGGGGCAGGGAGGGTGATCTCGGGCGGGCCATACGCTATCTGCCGCCGGCAGAACGTCTGGGCGCCTTTCAGTTAGCGCTCGAGAAGTTCCCGGCCAGCGAGCTCAGGTGGACGGCCGACCGGATAGCGCCGGAGCATTTGACCGGGCTCTTAAAAACGGTCCTGGCCGCGCCAGATGGCGAGCTGCGCCAGAAGATTCTCGAGGATTTCCCGGTCTGGGCAGCCAAGGACATGCCGCTTGAGGCCCGCCAGGCAGCAGTAGCGGATGTCTTCGAGCAGGCCTTCAAGCACGCTGGTGAAAAGGACTTTGCCGAGATCCGCAAGTGGTGGTCCGAACTACCGGAGCCCCACGACGAGAACTCCAACCTGCCCGTGCAGCCCACACCGGTGAGGGACCATCTGGCAGGCAACCTGGACCCGCGACTTCTTGGCCGCCTCATTTTCAACCCGGGCGACTGGCACGTAGCAGACCAGCTGGCAGCGACGCGACCGGAGGTGCTGCGCACCCTGGCCAGGCGCCTGGAATGGTTTGGAGACGAAAGCTCAGCCCGACAGCTGGCGCCGGTTGTAAGCGAGTGGCTTGCCACGGGCTCCGCAAAGGCCGCCGCTCAAAAGGCTCTTGCCACGGCTGAGGCTCCCACCGACAAGTACGGCAACCGCAATCTTGCTCCCGACGCCATCGCGGTGCTGGCAAGCACGGCATCGCCAGCGGAAAGACAAGCCACGCTGGCAGCGCTCCGGCAGTTCGTCATCTCCGACTCACCGGCGCCGCACGCAACGGAGCTGGGGCTGGCCATTGCCGCCCGGCTCGGCAAAGCCCAGCCGGCTGAGTTCCGCGCGCACTTCCTGGAGGCGTTGGAGACAGCCTTGCAGGACAGCTCCCAGGACTTCTCCTGGCGCCTGGCCACAGGCCGGAAGCTGGCCGAGCTGGCGCGCGAAGGGGAGCTGGGTGACATCAACATCAAACTGCCCAATTTGAGGATGCCACCACATACGGTGCTATCCCAGTCCGAGCAGGCCGCCCTGCGCGCTGCGGCAGAAAGTGCGCTCACGGACAACGCGGCCCTCGGCAGGCTCATGGGCGACGGTCCCCTGGGCAGGCTTTTCCCATCTGTGTTCGGCGACGCATCCGCAGGAGGAATGGTCGGGCGCCCGCAGCACGGTGGGCATCAGTTCCCGCTTCACGTCCACACGCTGCACGTGCTTAACCGCGTCAGGCAGCACCGCGAGTTCAAGAGCTTGACGCCCAAGGAGCAAACCAACCTCCTCTGGGCGGCGCTCCTGCATGATTCAGGCAAGCAGGCAGGCAAGGCTGACCCTGATCACGAGTGGGTTTCGGCAAATCTATCCTGGGGAGTGCTGCGCACACTGGGTTATCCGCCCCAGCGCGTCCAGCGAATAGCCGACCTCATTAGCCGGCACGGCGAGATGAGCTTCAATCCGCACCAGAGGACCACGTCCAGGTTGGCTGACGAGGCTTATGCCAAGAGCCTGGCCGTGTTCTATCGACACCCGTCGGTGATCAAGCAGCTGCGCATCCTGAACGAAGCGGACATTCGATCGATTGACGGCACATCAAGCCACTGGACGCCAGAGGTTCAAGCTGAACTCGAGGCGATCAGCCGGGTCGTGGGAACGCAGGCCGGCAAGCTCAATCGCGGCAGTATTCCGCTTCTGACGACAGCCCTGCCGGAGCGCTTCGGCCTTTTCCCGATGAAAGGCGACTACGCGCTTCTGGCCCATGCCTCACCGCACATGGAGAGCGCTTTCCTGGAGCAGCTCTCGCTTATCGAATCGCCGGAGTTCTCCGTCTCGGCTTCGCTGCTTACACCCAGGCATCACCGCTTGTACTATCAGGACGCCAACATCGTGGCGCTGGTGGCCGGTCCGCCGGAGCACATCTCCCAGGCTTATCGCAGCAACCTGGGCACAGGGCGAGCCGTGGACTGGAAGGGTCACGTGGAGCTTACAACCTCCTGGCTGGAGCACTACAAGGGCAAGCAATTCCTGACCGAGCTGGATACGCGCATTCGCCGGTTGACCGGCGGCGTCGGGCTGAGATCCTTAAGCGAGCTGTGGCGCAAGCTGGCTCAGTACGACACCCTGGATGAGCTGGCGCTGGATAAGGGCACGGACAGCCCCTATTACAAAGGACAGCAGGAAATTTTCAAAGCGCTGACAACCGACGAGGGCGGCAGGCCGTCGAAAGAGCACAACGAGATAAAGCTCAATAATCCCACCCTGGTTGGGCTTGGCCTCTTCCGGCGCGGCAAGCCTGTCTTCCTGGAACAGTTCTACGGCAGCCAGCAGCCGGAAGCGCTTCTTGCTGGACAGGCGTGGCTGGTCACCGCGCCCCCAGGGGCGCTCGTCGTACCACAAACCGTGTGGAAGGCAGCCATGCGCCGCCGGCTGCCCCTTGTCATCCTGGATCCGTAGCTGCCCGCCCTCGTCGACGGACAGCCCGACAATATGCCTTGCACGATATGGAATTTCATTAAAACCTATATCGTTCAAGATATATGGATGCCTGACACCGGCCGTACTTCTAAAGACGTGACCGACCGTGAGTTAATTGGCGGAGCAGGAGGGACTCGAACCCCCAACCCCTTTCGGGGCAGCCGCTTTCAAGGCGGTTTCTTCATCCAGCCAGTTCTGCTCCACTATCAATTCATTTTACTTGCGGCGGCAATAAGCGCAACCGCCCGAAAACTACCCGGCCGATCCTGCCTAGGTGATGCAATGAGTAAAGTAGCCCTTGATGTCGACCCGGCATAGACCCCGCGTGCTGGCCCGGAGCACGGACGCGATGGCCTCCGCCGGCACGAACAGGCGTGTGTCCGGGCGGAGATGCTCAGGCGCGCGTACAATAAGCCTGATGCCCAAAGGTCCCAGACTGGATGTGCGCGTGATGGAGTTGGGTCTGTTCAACTCCAGGGAGGCTGCCCAGGCTGCCATTATTGATGGTGGCGTGCTCGTCGACGGTCAGCCGATCACCAAGCCGGGATCGCCGGTGCCACCGCAGGCGATTATCACAATCGCCCCGGGCTGGGGCGCTCCGAAGTACGTCGGGCGCGGCGGTCTGAAGCTCGAGAAAGCGCTTGAGACATTTGCAGTCGATCCTTCCGGCAGAGTCTGCCTGGATATCGGCGCCTCCACCGGCGGCTTCACCGACTGCCTCTTGAAGCACGGTGCCCGGCGCGTCTACGCGGTCGATGTCGGCTACGGGCAGCTCGACTGGGCGCTGCGCAACGACCCGCGCGTGGTCGTCAAGGAACGAATCAACGCCCGGCATCTCACACCTGGAATCCTGTACGCAAACGGCGATGAGTGGGCGAATCTGGTGACGATCGACGTATCGTTCATCTCCATTGCCAAGATCTTTTGTGCCTGCCTGGCCGTCACGCGCTTGCCGGAGCTCGATCTCGTCTGCCTGATCAAGCCGCAGTTCGAGGCAGGCCGCGAGCAGGTCGGCAAAGGAGGCGTGGTGAAATCACCAGCAGTGCACGTGCAGGTTATCGAGTCGCTTGTCGCAACTGCGGATAATCTCGGTCTGCACGCGCACCATTTAACATTTTCTCCAATCACGGGGCCGGCAGGAAACATCGAGTACCTCATGCACTGGCGCACGGATACTCCCCGCCAGTCTCCCGCCACAGAGGCCGTCGTCGAAGAGGCACATCGTGTCCTGTGCGCGATTTAGATCGGCAGCCCAGGCACATGCCACCGGGGCTGCCTGCGTGTCACTTTGACTGCGCAAATCTACGCCTGACTCGTCATTCTGAAGGGAGCCCCTGGCACGCTCGAGCAGCACGTCTCCGCTCAGGACAGACTCCGCGACCGGAGAATCTGAGCTTCGAGCTCCACTCGTGGACGAGATCCCTCATAAGAGGATGACACTGGCCGGTTACTGCTGAGCCGACGCGATAGGCAGGTCAGAGGCCGGTTGCAGGCGGTCATTTAGCAACAGCCGGGAACGCCACTCGAATGCTCGTTCCGCCGCCCGGCCGGTCGAGAATCTCCACCTTGGCCGCATTGGCGTCGGCAATCTCAGCCACGATCGACAGCCCAAGCCCGCAGCCGGTGCCGTTAGTCCCTGGTATGCGGTAAAAGCGCTCGAATACCTTTTCCTTTTCCTCATCTGGGATCCCCGGCCCGTTGTCGTCCACAGTCAACGTAATTGCTCCCGAGTCCTGCACTTTGACCCAAACGCAGCCATTTTCCGCAGTGTACCTGATGGCATTTTCCAGCAGATTCGTCAGCATTTCTACCATGTCGCCGCGGTCTGCACTGACTTCCACGGGAGCGTTGGGCATGTCGAATTCCATGCTGACTCCTCGGCTGAGAGCTTCGTGTACGACACTTTCTGCGGCATCGTCGACAGCAGCGATGAGGTCGACCACCTCCGGTGCCTTATGGCTGCTCTCCTCGGCCCGTGCCAGGCTCAGCAAGCGATTGACCATGTGAGCCACCCTGCCTGTCGCCTCGGACATCTGTTTCAACACGGGAGCCAGGTCGGCGCCGTCCTCGATGCGCTGGGCGTAGTCCACGTAAGTCTTGAGCGCGGTCACCGGTGTCCGCAGTTGATGAGCAGCATTGCCGATGAACTGCCTCTGCACCTTTATGTGGCTGTTGGCACTGAGAAACAGCTGGTTCAGCGCCTTTGTCACAGGCTCGAGCTCGGCAGGAGTATTGCCTATTTCCACCGGCGACAGATCCAGCTTGCCCCTGCCCTTGAGCAGCCTGCCCAGTCTTTCGAGCGGATCCAGTCCGTGTTTTACGCCCAGCCAGACAGACAAGCTTGCCAGAGCCACGAGAATGAGCTGCGGGACGAGAATGCTCAGGAAGATTTGCTCGAGCAACTGCCGGCGGCTGTTCAGCGTCTCTGCCACCTGGACCCATATATCGTCCGGGCTGGGACTGATCTGCACGGCTATCCGGCAAAGCCGCACCGCTTGCCCGTCCACCACATCGTAACGGAACCGCGGTCCCTTGTCCTCGATGTGACGGGGCAGCGGCAACACAGAGTCTCCTGTCAATCGGCGACCGTGACTGTCGACGATCTGGTAGTAGAAATGATCGCGATCGTTGTGCCTGAGTATTGCCTGGGCTGCCCTCGGCAGATCGACGACAACGACTCCTTGCTCGTTGCGGCGCAGTCTGGCAGCGATGGAATCGGCGGACTTGAGCAGGAGCATATCATATGATTCATTGGCAAACCGTTCCGCCAGCCTGTAAGCGACGAAAGCGGAAAGCGAGCAAAGGCACACCAGCGGTATCAACAACCACAAAAGCAACGTCCTGCGTATTGATGGCCTGGAAAGCCTACGGCTCAGCAATAAAACCCAGCCCCCGAATTGTCTGCAGCTTCAAGCCGTACGGCTCGAGCTTCTTGCGCAAGCGATGAATAATTATATCCACCGCATTGTACGTAACCGGAGTATCCCAATCGCTCAACAATGCTGCCATTTTTTGCTTGGTCACGAGCGAACCCATGTTGTGAATGAGAATCTCCAGCACGGCGTATTCTCTTGGCGATAGCTCGATGATCTCCTCGCCCTTGCGCAAAACACGCCTGACGGTATCGAAGGTCAATTCGCCCACGCTGACGGTGGTGGCGTTGTTCACGCTCAAGCGCAGAAGAGCGCGAATTCGCGCCTCTAGCTCGCCCAGGTGGAACGGCTTGGTGACGTAATCGTTGGCGCCGCAATCGAGTCCGTCGATACGTTCCTCGTAGCTGTCCCTGGCCGTGAGAATGAGGACGGGCACGCTGATCTTGCGATTGCGGATGCGCTTGAGAAACTCCAACCCATCCATGCCGGGCAGACCGAGATCCAGAATCACCAGATCAAACGGGTCTGTGCCCACCACCACCTCCGCGTGTGATCCGTCCCTGACGCACTCGACTACGTAACCGCTGCCGCGCAGCGCCCGTGCAAGCGAGTCGGAGACCAGGTCATCGTCCTCAACCAGAAGTATCTTCATCTTTCGCGCAAGCTTGTGGCACCAGCTTGACTGCTGAGAACTGAAACCATGTCGAAAGAATCAGCCTGGTACGTTGAAAGCATAGCAGTCAGTCCCCACAGCCGGTGCTCGTTATGCAAATTGCCTCCCTGCCAAGGCCGTCGAAATCGTGGACTTCCATAGCGACTCGACGAAAGGCGCACGCCTGCTTTCCGAAATCGACATGGTGGCACACTGGCGGCGGGCGCCTTCCGACAATATCATCGCACAAGCTCGGTTCCATCGCCAATCTCTGGGCGGCAGGGCGTTCGAGTCTTGCATCCGGGAACTCGTCCAACGTTTCCCCTCACCGCATCAAGCGGACCAGTACACGGCGGGGCTTCTCGTGACTGCACATGTCTGTGTGCAGCAAAGGAACGCGATCAGCATGGCAGCGCAACTAGACTACAAGATCATTGAAGCGCCCACACTCAAAACCTACGGGAGCGCACAGCTAGATCTGATCCCGCAGCTTCGCTCTCTACCAGATTCCCAGATCGAAGCTATGAAGGCTGTTGCCGCCGTCCTGCCGTTCCGCGTCTCCAACTACGTTACAGAACAGCTTATCGACTGGGGCACCATCCCGGACGACCCGATCTTCCAGCTCACCTTCCCCCAGAAGGGCATGCTGGACGAGACCGATTTTGAGCATGTTCTTGCGTTGGTGCGCAAAGGCGCTTCAAACGAGGAGCTCCGCCTGGCCGCCCGGGCGATCCAGTACAGATTGAATCCTCATCCGGCAGGGCAGATGGAGCTGAACGTTCCCTTGCTTGGCGGGCAAAAGATGCAGGGCATGCAGCACAAGTACAAAGAGACGGTTCTCTTCTTTCCCGCCGCCGGGCAGACTTGCTTCGCCTATTGCACATATTGCTTCCGATGGCCGCAGTTTGTCGGCATAGATGAGCTGAAATTCGCCGACAACGACGCCGGCCGGCTCGTGGCCTATCTAAAGAAACACAACGAGGTCCAGAGCGTGCTCATTACCGGCGGCGATCCGCTCGTCATGAGGGCCGGGCTGCTGCGGCGCTATCTTGAGCCGCTCGTCAATCCTGAGCTTGCCCATGTAACCAGCATAAGAATAGGCACGAAGGCGCTTGCGTACTGGCCTTACAGGTTCACATCCGACGCCGATGCCGACGATCTCCTGCGGCTCTTTTCACAGGTAGTCGACTCCGGACGCCATCTGGCGCTCATGGCGCACTACAGCCACCCAAGAGAGCTGGAAACCGCAGTCTCCAAGCAAGCGGTACGCAGGGTTCAGAGCACTGGAGCAGTGATTCGTGCCCAGGCCCCGTGCATCCGGCATGTCAACGACGATCCCGGCGTCTGGGCTCGCATGTGGGCGCTCGAGGTTCAGCAAGGAATCGTTCCCTATTACATGTTCGTAGAGCGCGATACCGGCGCCAAGCGCTATTTCGAACTTCCGCTCGCCCGCGTTCTCGATATCTATCAGAAGGCATACGCGCAAGTGACAGGGCTGGGCAGAACTGTACGCGGTCCCTCCATGTCCGCTACCCCCGGCAAGGTTCTCATAGACGGGGTTGCGGAGGTCGCCGGAGAGAAGGTGTTTGTTTTGAAGATGATCCAGGGTCGCAATCCGGCCTGGGTAAACAGAATCTTCTTTGCCCGCTACGATCGGGCGGCAACCTGGTTGGATGACCTCCGTCCAGCGTTCGGAGAGCGCGAGTTTTTCTTCCAGGCTGAATTGCAACGCATGAAGGACCTCGGCAACGCTCAGGTCTGGTATGAGCAGGAGCAGCAGGACGGCATCACGGCCCTGGTGCCATCAGCAGCGTATCTTTCCAATTCCGCTTGAGCCTGGCAGGCTGAGCACCGGCACCCGGTCGCATGAAGATTGCTGCAGTTTACGACGGCTAGAGCACAACTGTAACCACTCTGGCCGGCGTGCCGTGCCATGGCAGGCAGGGGCACGCCCCGCTCATGCCTGCCTGCATTACTTCGGCAACAGGCGCCTATCGAAGCCTGACATCCGGAAGCAACGGACGGGAGATTGAATCCGTAAGGCGCCCAACTTGTGACCAAGCAGTCAACTGAGGCTTTGTTATGCTGATGCAGAAACACCGGCGGCTCGACACTGGCCGGTTGTCGTTGCGGTTCTAGGGAGGGCAGGCCGTGCCAATTATTCGACACGTACCGGCCGAAAAGCTGAGAGACCTGCAAGCAAGGCTCGAGGACATGAGCAGGCTCTCGGTCGATTTCCTGGTACTTCTGGCTTCCTCTACGGCAATTGCAACACTGGGGCTGTTTCTCAACAGCGCCGCGGTGATCATAGGAGCAATGATTATCGCTCCCTTGATTCGCCCGCTTATGGGCCTGGCACTGGCGTCTCTGACCGCCGACATCTTGCTCATGCGCCGTGCGGTAGGGTGTCTTGTGGCCGGAACAATTCTAGGTATCGCCATCGCGTATGGCCTGGCGTTCTTGTTGCAGTCGCTCCAGCTCACCGCGGAAATACTAGCGCGAACCAGGCCGAACCTGCTTGACCTGGGCGTCGCCGTGGCTGCCGGAGCCGTAGCTGCCTATTGCCAGATCAAGCAAGAGCTTTCCGATACACTGGCAGGAGTGGCCATCGCGGTTGCGCTGGTGCCGCCTCTGAGCGTGGTGGGCATCGGCCTGGCCCATCACGCCACCGCGGTCTGGGCAGGAGCGGCCTTGTTGTACGCGACCAACCTTGTCGGCATTTCCGTCGCTGGGGCACTGGTACTCTTCATTACGGGCTACACACCGATCAAGCAGGCTGGGCGCGGGCTGGCCGTGTCGGCAGCGGCTATTGCTATTTTGACGGTGCCGCTGGGCCTGAGCATGCGCGAGCTGCTGATCGAAAGCAATCTCAAACGCCGGATAGCCGCGGTCCTTGCCGAGAAGACATCCACATTCAGGCGGCTCAAACTGCAGAGCGTGGAGGTAAAGCGGTTTCAGCACCCAACAGCGGTCGTTGCCACGGTGCTCGGGGCCGCCGACAGCGTCTCGCCGGCACAGGTGAAGATGGTGGAAGACTTCTTGACGCGCGAGACAGGCATGCCGCTCAGATTTCGCCTGCAGATAATAGGCTCCACCGAAATCTCGGGGGTCGAGGTCAGCCCTTCCGGGCAGGTGCCGCTGGTTACACCCGCACCGGTTGTTCCCCTGCCTGTCTTAGATGCGGGTGAAAGCGCCGAGACAGTTTCCAAGGACAACACTGAGGCGCGCCAGCCGGGCCCCGACCGGCCTGAACCGGCTGCCCGGTAATGCTCGGGCAGCCCACGCACACAGGTCGCTGCCGGCCGCTTAGAGAAACCAGCCTTTGATCCTGAAAGGTTGCCGAAAGACTGGGACTGTACACTGGCCCGTAATCAGGTATCACTTGGCGACTTCCAGTTGATGCGCCGGTCCGGGCTTCGGTCGGGGCGCAGGGGGAGGATCATGCACATCATTTCCTACAGAGGTCCGTGGGCGCTAGGCGGAGTGGCTGCTATGCTGCGCCGGGCCCTGGATAAGGATAACAGCGCACGTACCTGGTGGTACCTCTCCGGCTGCACGCTGGAAAGGCGCGGAGGCCTGCACCCGGCTTGCCAGCGCGTGGCCACCATCAACGCAGACGTGGTCGCCGGACACTACAGGTACTGCAACGAGTTCCTCTGGCCGATATTGCACGACTTGCCCCAGTTCGCCCGTTACAGCGAGATCGACCGTGCTTTCTATCGAGCCTTCAACCTGGCAGTTGCCTGCCACCTTGCGCTTTCTGTCGAACGCGCCGACACCTGTTTCACCAACGACTATCAACTGGCCCTTGTCCCGGCCCTGCTCGGGCAGCGCAAGAATCTCCGGCATCTCCTGTTCCTGCACATACCCTGGCCGCGCAAGGTCCCGGCAGAAGCTGTTCCGGCCCTTCTGGAAATTGCCGAGGGCCTTCTGGCGGCCAGCCGCATAGGGTTCCACACCCGCGAGTACGCAACCAACTTTCTGCAATTCGTCAAGGAGCATGTACCCGGCTGTTCTGTCCTTGAGCAAGATCTCAAGGTCCTTAAGCCGGGTTTCTCGGAAACAGCCGGTGCGAGCTCGACTCAGATCGTTGTGGAGCCGCTCGGACTGGACGTCGCCTTCTGGTCCGAGGCAGCCGGTCGGGAGCCAGCCAGGAAAGGCAGACCCGTAGATCCAGAGACGCCATATATTCTTTCCGTGGACCGCGCGGACTATACCAAGGGCGTGCTGGAAAGAATTGCGGCCGTTGATCGTTTCTTCGAGACCATGCCCGAATGGCGCGGCAAGATAACCTTGCTGCAGGTCTGTCCTCAAACTAGAGCAGGACTGCCTGCTTATGACCGCTACTGGACTGAGTGCGGGCGCCTGGCGGCAACGGTCACCGCGCGCTGGAGCAGCCACAGCTGGCAACCCATAGTCTGGGTCGATCAGCCGCTGGCCCCGGAGGAACTGGCTGTTCTTTACAGCAAGGCTCGCGTCATGCTGGTCAACCCGTTACGAGACGGATTGAACCTTACGGCCAAGGAATTCGCCGCCTGTACAGGCAACGATTCCGGCGTGCTCGCTCTGTCTCGCCATGCCGGCGTCTGGAGCGAGCTGGGGCAACACTGTGTGGAGGTCGACCCCTACTCGATCGACGGCTTTGTTGCCGGTCTTACTCGGGCGCTGGAGCTGCCCGAAGGCGAGCGACGCAGGCGGGCGGCACTACTGAAGAAGAATCTGGCAGCCAACACCTTGAGCGGGTGGTGGGTGAGGTTCCTGGATGAGCCACACCAGGGCGCCAGGCTCGGATCGATAGCGATCGGCAGGCGGCGTGAGCTATTACGCGCTTGAATTCCGAAGCACCTAGAGGTTCTTCTGCTTTCTCGGGTGCAAGTGACTCTCGATTGCCTGGCGAATGGCGTCGATATCAAATCCTTCTCCCTGGCGGAAATGTTGCAAGGGCAGATAAGCATCGGCGCCGAGCGCCGCTCCTGCTTGGGCTACGGCGGCGTTGCCCACCTCAGCCCAGCGGCTGAGGCTCGCACAAAAGCAGATGAAGGGAATGCGATCAAAGCGCCTATCGCTGCGCACAGCCCCAAGGAAAGCGAACAGATCGTCATGCTGGAGGTGAACCGTCGAAATAATCAGGTCCGGATCGCACCTGACCGCCTGTTCGAGCCCTTCCCTGGCGCTACGCACAAAAATCAGCTCATGATGGTCTTGCAGGCTCTTCCGCAGCACCCTTCCAGGGGCAGGTTCTTCTTGCAGTATGAGAATACGTGCCATCTGCTCCGCTTGACCCCGGCCCGCATCTTAGTGCATCCCGCTCGTGCTCCTGTCCCATCGGCAATTCGCCCTCGGGCCCGGCCTCCTGTGCAATTCCGGTGGGCCGCCAACAGCGCCTTCTCTCCATGTATAGCAAGGGATTCTTTCGCCAAACTTTCGCTGCTGCCGAAGTCGGTCCACGCGTCTGCCCCGGTCACGGGTTATCTCGCCCTCATGTCGGGTCCATGTCTGCTTGTACAACCATGCTACGACGCCTTCGCCGGCACGGCTACAGTTGCGACCGAGGGTACTGCCTGGCGTATTCGAAGAATCGATTGCCGGGTAACAGGGCTGCCGCTTCCTCGATGTACAGGCGAGCTTTTTCCGCGTCGCCCTCATGGGCCAACGCCTTGGTCGCCAGCCGCAGAAGCCTTATCGCCCTGACATTTGCATCCAGACGCGCCCGATCCAAATTGCGTATGGAATTCTCACAGACGACGGCAATCGGGCCGGGTCCTGAATCCTGCAGGTCGGACGGATAAACAAGGTTATCTGAAAAGGGCAGGAAGAACTCCAGCTGGGGACGCTCGTCCGTCACCGGCGCAATGGCACCCAGGTAAGCACGCAGGGCGTCGTCGGAGATGAGGTATGTGCTGAGGAGGGCATACGGGTCACCCAGGCCGACTTCTGCCAGATTGCTCTTGACGGCATGCGAGCTTTCTATCCTCCTTTGCCAGTTTGTAAGATCCACGTCATGCGGTTCGACGGAAGCAACCAGCAATGCTTCGCGATTGTTGGGTACCCAGACGCTTACATGCGGAAAGACATCGGCCGCCGCCTTGACCAGCATCTTCCACAGACTCTCGGTTTCCAGCGCCATCGGTGCCCACTGGCAGACGATGCCGCCTGGCTTGAGGCGCTTGCGAACCAGCTCATAGAACTCCCTTGTATAGAGGTTGACCACCCCCGCTTCGTAGGGCGGAGGCGGTTCGAAGGTGACAACATCGTATTTTTTGAGCGAGCGCAGAAGATAGTTGCGTCCGTCGTCCACGCTGGCGGAGGCGCGAGGATTGCTGAGGACGGCCTCATTGGTGGCTCGAAACAAGCCTGCCAATTTGAGCACCGACGGCGATAGCTCCACAATGTCGACCTGCTTTACTTCCCGGTGCAGCGCGCTGGCACCAGCAGTGGTGCCAGTGCCGAAGCAGACGGAAAGCACGTCCGACGGTGCGCGATGCAGAAGCACCGGCAGGTGCCCGAGCAACCGCATGTAACGGAGTCCATGCATGATCGTGCTGGAATACGGCTCGCCGTTCACCAGCAACTTCCGGACGGGCGGATAAGCGTAGTTTCTCAGGTCATACCCCATCACAATGACACTGCCGGTCGAATCTTCAGCGAACGCCAGCATGTTTCCGCCGGCACGGTTAGCCACATCCCGTTCCAGGTACGCCGCCGGCGTAAGCATTATGAAGGCAGTGCAGGCGCATACGGCAACCAATGCTTTCCAGCCTGCGGAGGGCAGGTCTCGCCTGCCAACTAGCGCCACCAGCACACCGGTCGCAACTGAGAGTCCGACAAGAATCTCGTAAGCGAATTGGGAGCCGACAGCAGGCACCAGAATGAGCCCGCAAACAAGAGAGCCGGCAATTGAGCCCAGAGTGTTGACTGCGTAGACCGTGCCGACGGCCTTGCCGACTTGAGACATCATGCGCGCCGCGATGCCGGCGATCATCGGGAAGGAGATGCCTGTGACCAGCGATGGAACGAGCATGAAAAGCGAAACGACGGCACCCTGCACGAGAAGCGTCGACGTTCGTTCGAGGAAGAATGCGCCGGAAACCAGTGCCAGCGCGTCCTTCAAATCGCGTACCGCGGGCAGCAGCAAGAAGCCTAGTGCCGCAGTCAGCGCCGATGCGTATTGCACGGACGCCAGGCTCCGCCACTGCACGTCGATAGATTTGTTTGCGAAAGTACGGTTGTATAACAGGCTGCCGAGAGCAAGTCCCAAAAGAAATGTCGAGACCATGAACGTGAATGCATATGTGCTCGATGACGTGTAGAGGCGCAAGAGTCTCGTCCACAAGACCTCGTAACCGAGCGCAGTGAACCCGGTCAGAGCGGCAAACAGATAGAGGACCGGCAGAGCACGCCCGGAAACGGGCAGCGCGGCCCCCTCATCCAATCTCTCGCCTGCCGCCGGCTCAAGTGGCGGGGCCCCTCGGCTGGAGACCCCGACGGCTATTGCTGCCACGGCAAGGTTTACGACAGCGGCAAGCCAGACGGTGCCCGTCACGCCCAGGCAAGCAAAGCCGAAAAAGCAAGCGGCAAGCGCTCCTGCAGAGGCGCCCAGCGTATTGATGCCGTAAAGCATACTGAAAAAATGCGGTGCGCGCGGCTGCCGGCAGCAAAGATATCGCGTCAGCAGCGGCAAGGTTGCCCCCATCAACACAGTGGGCAAGAGAAGCAAGGCAGATCCGGCCGCCAGCCGTGCGACCGTCAGCCAGCCGCTCCCGGCAGGCAGAGCGGCCGTCCACGCGGCAAAGACCGCCGGCAGAGCGTGCAGCGTCCTAGTCACAGCCGGCGCCAGAACGCCGACAGACAGCTCGATGGCGCCATAGGCCAACAAGTGCTTGCCAATGCGATGGGCCAGCTTGCCACCGGCGTAAGCGCCGATTGCCAGCCCGCCCAGAAAGACACTCAGAATGCAACTGGTCGCCTGCGCGGTGTTACCCAGAACCAGCCCGAGCTCGCGTGCCCAGGCAACCTCGTAGATGAGGGCGCTGAAACCCGAAGCGAAGAAAAGCAGGTAAGCTAAGCCGGCCTGCACCGATGAGGATTTACTTCTTACCCGACGCTTTATCCAGCTCGTGAGCGACCCGGTGGAAGGGGCTGTACTGGGTAACCCAGCGCGACAGGCGCTCGCCCCACGACTCGTCGAAGACGTCGGTGGTGGTCTTGTCGTTGAAGAGACGGATCGGGTCGTACCAGGCGCGCTTGTGCGTGACGGTCACGTCGTTGAGATAATCTTTGCCTTCCCAGTCCTTCTGCACGTCGATTTGAATGTCTGGCAGATCCTGGTTGGATGCCCGGTGCCGTTCGTTTAGCTGCTCGGCGGCACGGGCCAGAGCCAGCCTGTCCTGCGGGCTCATGGAACTGAGCTCGTCGCGCAACGGCTGCAGATCGCCCTGCTCTGCCTTACTGACTACATCTTCTGCCTTTCTTTGAATTTCCCACTGGTCCATACTCGCTCTACCCCTCGGCTCTCGATCCGCCCCAAACCATTATGTCACGCAGCTGTCAGCTGCTCAATCCACCTGCTCCCTCAGTCCTGCCGGGGCAAGCAAACAGCCTTGCGGCTTCATCTGCTTGTCGGCTTCAGCAGGACCTAGCGTTCCATCTGAGCAAGCAGTTCGTTTACCTGGCGATTCCTGTAGCCGATGGTCTCGGCTGTCTTCTGCAGCAGTCCGTTTCCCAGCCGGTCGTACTGGGGATCGTAGACATCGCGGGTTATTTCGGAGCTCTCCAGCCAGGTCCACGGCTTCCACCAGGCTTTGCTGTCGTTGGGCACTTTAGTCAGGATATCGTCCAGACGTTGGCCGCCGGCGGCATCTCGCGAAACCGCGATCTGTATATCGGGCAACTGGGGCTGAGATTGACGCCGCTGCTCATTCAGCTCGTCCATCTGCCGAGCGACCCTCGCCCGCTCGGCCGGATCCATGGCGTGCAACTCCTCCATAAGACCGGCCTTGTCCCCGCTTTCTGCCATACGAGTCAGCTTTTCGACCTTGTCGACGTCTGCCTTGCGCTCTGCCATGAATATGGTTCCCTCTAGTAGTGACAGGCACCCCTGTGCCTTTGCCCATTATTCCCTTTTCATCTGGGAAATCAACAGAAAAGTAGTTTATCTTTCTCCTGACAACCACCCCTGAGGCGCGACAGCGGCAGCTTTTCGAGCCCGCCGACCTAGGCGGCGTGCCAGGACTGAATGTCACCAATGGGCAGAGTCAAGGCATCCTGGAGAACTCTCTGCCTGTCCTCCCGGTTGTAGACCAACAGCCCGACAACGGCGGCAGCGAAGACCTCGGAGTGCTCGCCAAAGCCCAGCCGGCCAGCAGCTCTTACCGCCGCCTCGCGGCATAACGAGCGCATGTCCTCGCAATCGCTGTACTCGGCAAACACATCCATCGCCCGCGGGTAAGGGATAAGAATATCGGTGGCGCCCAGCGCAATGCGCAGGAAGCTCAACAACCAGGCAGGCGCCTGCGGACCGCCCTGGTCCACGGCTTCCTGGTGCAGCCAGATGCAGAGAATCTCTTTGACCGCTCCGACGAACTCGTCTTCACTGTAGCCTTTCAAGGCAAGCTGCTCCAGCTCCGGGCTCGGGGCCTGATAAGCCTGCCGCCTCAGGTCGACCAGGGCCTCCTGCAGCCTGTCGGAAACAGCGAGCCCCAGCCGGCAGACCAGGTAGTGAACGCGCTTATACTTTTCGCTCTTGGTCTTGGGGTTGTGCTCGGGACGAACGCGGAATACTCCGCCCGGAAGCCCTTCGACCTTGGCACCGACCATAGAGCCTGACCCCTTTGCCGCCCCTGAGCGCACCCCACTAACAGATGTCTACATTCTAGCCCAAACGGCCAGGGGCAACCCGACTTCAGCCGGGACATTGGGGACCGTGGTGCCGTGCCGGAGCCCGGCACGGCACCACGGGCGGCGGCACCAATGCCACCGAACCAGGCAGGCATGGCGCTGCAATTTCTTTGTCTGCCTGGGAGCGCCTGCATCCTGCCGGCTGGAAGCGGGCTGTCCCGGGAAGGACATGTACTTACCCGGGTGCCGGTGGGCGGCGGCAAACGTGGGCACCGGTCAGCGCCTGCCTTCTATCATGTCCTGAACCTGCGCCAGCTTGCGGTTGCGGTCGAGAATCCCGTCCACCGCCTGGTTCAACATGCCGCTGCCCAGCTCGGAGCGGGGCGGGTCGTATACGTCCGTCCGTGAGAATTGGTCGAACAGGCGCAACGGGTTGTACCATGCGCGCTCGCTCTTTATCTGAATGTCCGAGAGGTGCTGGCGCCTGCCGGCATCAGTGGTAATAAAAACCTCGATGTCCGGAAGATCGGCATTGCTCTTGCGGCGCTCTGCGTTCAACCTGTCCATCTCACGCGCTACTGCGATGCGATCCTCTATAGACATCGCGTTCAGCTCGCCGGTAAGGGCATTCTTGTCACCAGCTTCCGCCTTAGTAACCAGCTCTTCAGCCTTGTTGTCAATTTCCCTCTTATCCATCGGTACCTCACATGTTGGGGACGACTTCGGCGCCCGAATCAGGGCTTACGCTTTCCGAGAAAAACTCTGTTCAACGGCGTGCTCGGGAGTCAACGGCTCAATTCCTCTTCCAGCTCGCGGTAATGGCTATGTATGCGGTCGCACGTCTGCCCCAGCAGAGCCTCTCCGAGCCCCTGGCAGGGCGGATCGTAGACATCCCTACTGGAATACTTGAAGCCGAACCACCGCAAGGGGTTCCACCAGGAGCGCTCCTTTCTCATCTGAATGTCGACCACATGGTCCTGACCGGCCAGGTCTTTCTTGACTTCAAAGGTCAGATCCGGAAGGTCCGGATCAGTCTGGCGGTGCCCGGCATTCAGACGATCCATCTCCTGGACCAGCTTGATGCGCTCGTCGAAGGGAAGCTCGTTGAGCTCCTCGCTCAATCCCTCTTTGTCTAGTAATTCCGCCTTGAGCGTAAGCTCAAGCGCGCGCCTGGAAAAATCCCGCTCACTCATGGCAATGCCCACCCTTGCCCAGCCATCCCACCGTAACTATTCGCCGGGCAGGATTTTTCGACATTAAATGTGCAGGACAAGAGAAGCCACCGCTAAAGTGAGCAGGGAACTCCGGAAATCACTGACTTGCGGAAGCCGGTGGTCACGCACCTGACGAGAGCCCAAGCGACAACAGCCGGACCAGCCGATGCGCCTGGACTAAAGGACATGATTTCAGGAGGACCAACGGCGGGCTGCCGCTATGCCTCCTCCGGCCGGGACGGCTAGCGGCCTAGTTCGCGCTCGATCTCGGCCAGCTGGCGATTGCGGCTGAGAATGCCGTCTACGGCCTGACCGAGCATGCCATTGCCCACCGTGCCCTCCTTGGGAGGATCATAGACATCGGTCTTATACTCCGATGCCTGAAACCAGGTCCACGGCTTGTACCAGGCCTTGCTGTCGTTCTGCGTCACCATCTGAACGTCCGCCAGGTGCTCACGCCCGGCTGCGTCGGTGGTTGTGCCGAACTGCAGGTCGGGTAGGTTAGCATTGTCCTGCCGGTGCTGTGCGTTAATCTGATCCATCTGTCTGACCACCGCCAGGCGGTCTTCGATGGTCATCTGGTTGAGCTCCTCGGTAAGGGCACTCTTGTCGCCGGCTTCGGCTTTAGCAACGAGATCTTCTGCCCTTTCGGCTACTTCTCTTTCGTCCATATTGACACGACCCCTCCGAATGGCACTTTGAAACCCGTCATTATTATTCCCTAATCTGGCCTCGGGTCAACCCAAATTTCGCTCAGGTTCCCGGCGACCAAGACCGGTCAGGCGCCCTGGGCTCCACACGCGTCACGGCTGGCGGATCACAACCGGCTCCGGTGCTGGCTTCCCTGCTGAAAAAACCAAGCCGCCTGTCGCGGACGTCTGTGCCTGAAAGCGTGACCGTTGCCGGATCAGCCCACCTGCTCGGAAAGCAAGGACTCGGGCGAAAGCGTAAGAGCTCTCTCCAACACCTGCTGCCGAATCGGGCCGGTCTCCAAAAGCACCGGATAGAGCGCCGGGGCAATCTGCTCACTGTGCGCCCCGAATCCGAGCCAGTCGGCCGCGCGCAGGGAAGTTTGCACGGCTAGGGAGGCAAGGTTGTCGCAATGCTCGTACGACATCATGACCTCGCTGGCAGACGGTCTGGCAACTATATAGTCACTGGCGCTAAAGGCCAGGCGCAGGAACCTGAGGAGCCATTCAGGCATCTCCTCGCCGCCCTGATCCATCGCCTCCATGTGCAGCCATATGCAGAGTAGCTCCTTGACGGCCGAGGCAAATTCGTCGTCGCTGTATCCCTTGAGAGCGAGCTTCTGGACGGTAGGATCGGTAAAATTGTAAGCCGAACGGCGTAAACCGATAAGCGCCCGCTGGAGCTGGTCTGACACGGTCACGCTCAGTTTGGCCACGTAGTAGTGTACGCGTTGATAGGCTTCGTCTCTGGACTTCGGGCTGTGCTCTGGCCTGACTCGAAATTCTTCCATCGGGATTGGCATAATCCGATCGCCCCCTGCCGGCGGCATAACGATAACATTCTACCGGAAGACCAGCAACGACGCAGCTGGAAACTAACTCACATCGGTCGAGCCAACAAACAGATAGAGCGATTGGAGCTTGTCGACCAGCTCGAGAAACTCGAGGACGGACTGCTCCGCGCCTTTTTCACCTGACAAGCCGACCACCAGCGCAGCCAACGCCGCATACGACTGCCGTGATTGCCTGGCAGTGTCGACCACTGCAGCGGCAAGATCTCCCAGCTCCAGAAATCTGCAGTGATGACCATAGGGATCGCGGTAGAGAGCCACGGAAGTCGGCTTGGGTTCCACCTTTCTGGGCAGGCAGCAATCGTCGCGCAGGTGATCTACGATGTCTGGAATGGGATAACAATATCGTCTGACAACCAGCGTGGGATTGACCAGAGGTCCTGAACTTTCGAATTGTTCCGGTCGGGTCAGCTGCTCGTAAGCGGCTACTTCTACCTCGACCGCGGTCTCCATGACCTGGAGCTCGAGCCACTCGTACTCAGCAAGCTCAGCGATAAACGGGTACTTCTTCCTGTGCCGCTCACCATATTTGGTGAGGTACTCGGAGAATCTCTCAGCAGTACGGTTGAAATTGTAGTGACCGGGCGGATAGTGCTCGAGATAACTGTCGACGACAGCCGCCCACTTGTCGCCGAGCAGCTTGGCGCAGCCCGGATAGATGGACAACATTACGTCCTGGTGCCCAAAATTCAACAAGCTTGCATAAAGATTGATGCCCCGTTTGTCTATCTGTTCGACCAACTCGGGCGGCAACTTGTCGACAGCTGTCCTGCCAGATCTTCTCCCGCTCTTGCCTTGCAAGAAGGTGTCGCGGGCGCGGCGGTTCATCCAGAGCGTCACCAGAGCCTGCTCTATGTCACGCAGAGATGCAGGCATGATCGGCCTCCTCGAGAAATCTCCGGGTCTCGCGCCCGCGATCCGATGCCCGCAAGCTGTCCGCGACAGGACAGGCCGGCACGCTGGCCGAGCGTTCGCTCACCAGCTCAGGTTGCGCGCGGCGAGCGATTCCGCGAATAACATCAAGTTCGTCCAGGAGCTCTGCAAATTCCGGGAAATTCTGGTCACGCTCGATCATCACACCCTTTACGCGCGTACGATTCAGCACGTACTCCAGGAGCTCGTAAACCGGCTGGATGACGGGAGCACCATGGGTGTCGATCAGCAAATCCTCGCGGCGCTTGTGACCTGCCACGTGAATCTGCACGGTTCTCTCCAGTGGAATAGCATCGAGAAACTGAAAGGGATCAAAGCCGTGATTGACGGAGTTGACGTAGACATTATTGACATCGAGCAGCAATCCGCAATCGGACTTTTCGAGAACTTCGCTCATGAACTGCGCTTCTGAGAGCTCACAACCAGGCATATACATGTAGAAGGAGATGTTCTCCAGCAAGAACGGTCTTCCTACGTAGTCTTGAACGCGCCTTATTCTCTCCGCTATATGGCGCACCGCTTCCCTGGAAAAAGGAAGCGGCAGCAGATCATGCATGTAGACACCGCCCACGCTCGTGAAGCACAAGTGATCGCTCCACCAGGCAGCCTCGACACCGGCAAGCAGCTTCTTGATCGATTTCAAATAATCGGTGTTCAAGTCGTCGGTGCTGCCGATCGACAGATTCACACCATGGGAAATCAGGGGAAAGCGCTGAGCTGCTCGTTCCAGCACCTCCTTGCACCTTCCCCCGAGACCCATGTAGTTCTCCGGAACAAACTCCAGCCAATCAATGCGATCCTGGTGCTCGAGCGTATCGGCCACCAGCTCGCGCCGCAGACCGAGCCCTACACCCAGGACGGGCAGCTTCGCTTTTGCTTGAAGGAAACCGCTGGCCATTACGCCCTCTTACCAGGACCACCACTGATTGTACAGAAGGACAGGCTCGGTCCCGCTTATTCCGTACTCTTGCAGGAGCCTTCCTTGCCCTTGCAGGAGCCCTCCTTGCCCTTGCAGGAGCCTTCCTTGCCCTTGCAGGAGCCTTCCTTGCCCTTGCAGGAGCCTTCCTTGCCCTTACATGAGCCCTCAGCGCCCTTGCACGATGTTTCCGTGCCCTTTTCCGTGCTGACGTTCTTGTCTGCCAGCTTCACCGTCTTAGCAATGCCGGCAGGAGACTGTTTCTCCTTGACCCCCAGATCCGAGTTGCCGCCTGTCTGGCTGGCAAGGGCCTTTCCGTGTGCAGCAACACCGAGTGCTGCTACCAAGGCCGCGGCGATTTGGACTTTCGAGAGTTTCTGCATATCCAAACTCCTACCAAATGGGATGCACGTGTGCGAATTTCTCCAGGAAAGACAGCCTTGCGCCGGCCCCTCGGAGACACACGGGGGCCATCCTATCGAACTGACATTAAAAACTGACAATCCAAACGTAATGGCCGTGTAAAATCTCCCTTCCGGCAACTGGCAGCCTCCTGGCCACGCAACAGTTCGTAAACTGAAGCAAGCTGCACTGATCAGCCATGCGGCTTACCTTTATATATAGAGGAGCCCGGAGCAGCATATATGCCATCGTCAATGACTCAGCAATCAAGCCGCATCGATGACACCAATAAACCCCGAGCAGCACGGGTGCCGGCTGTGCTATACCTGCACGGCTTCGCTTCCGGACCGTCGTCGACAAAAGCGCGTTATTTCTCGGACAGGCTGCGGGAGCATGGTGTCGACCCGCTGGTGCCCGACCTCAACGTACCCAGCTTCGAGACCCTGACATTGTCCAGCCAGCTCAAGGTCATCGAACAGACGCTTGGCCGCCTGGACCCGGCTTGCGACCTGGTTGTCGTGGGCTCCAGCATGGGGGGATTGCTCGCCACCTTGTACGCCACTAGATCCAGCAAAGCAAGGGCACTGGTGCTGCTGGCGCCTGGATTCGGGCTACCCCGCAGATGGCACGCCCTGCTGGGAAGCGAAGGTTTGGACCGCTGGCGACAAGAGGGCTATACGGAAGTCTTTCACTACGCGCTTAACCGGACTGCCCGCCTGGCATACGACTTCATCGTGGACGCGCAGCAATACCAGACCGACAATCTTACGGTCTGCGTCCCAACCCTGGTATTTCACGGCAAGAACGACGAAACTGTCCCGGTGGAGGAAAGCATCCGATTCTCCGAAAATAACCCTGGAGTCGTGGAGTTGAACATCCTGGAAGATGGGCATGAGCTCATTGAACCGCTGCCTCTGATGTGGCAGCGAACACACTCTTTCCTGCACGAGCTGGAACTCCTGCCGACTTGCCCCGGGGTGACAGGCTATCAAGAACATAAGTTTTCCTAAAGGGATATATAGTCTGACCAGCATCCGGAGTGTTTCCGTTCGCGCCAGAATAATATACGTGCGCCTCTGAGCGAAGCGATGCAGACCTTCCTTAGCGCGAGATCCCAAGGATCGATCGTGCGTACGTCGTCGCCTACCAACGATAACGAGCGAATATATATGACTAGGCAAGCCATGGAATGGAATTACAGACAGGATCCGGCAGACGTGCCCGAGCAGGATGAGACCCTCAATTACAAGTGGGCTGCCCACCAGTATGACGTTGCCTACGACCACTACCTGAGCGGCAACTGGGCAGGCGCCGAGAAGCACGCCAGAGCAGCCGTGGATGCCAACCCCTTTGAGCCCCAGTATCGCCTGCTGCTGGCTCAGGTCTATTGCGCGCGCAACAAACTGAGCGTGGCGTGGTCCGAGCTGCTCATCCTCAAAAGACAAGATCCCCATAACGCCGGCGCCAAATCACTGGAAGCTTTGCTAAGGCGAAAGATCGAGGAAAGCGATTCCGGGCGGCGCAGGGCGCTACGGCGCTCCGGCGGAATCTTTGGTGCGCTTGCCGCGCTGTTCAGAGCCTGATGATTTAGCCCCCACAACATAACCCGCTATTCCGGCACCCCGGCTGTGAGCTACCATGTAGCACATGTCCGGGTTGCTTGGATCTGTGCTGGTAACGCTAATAGGCTGGCTTGCCGTCAGCGTGCTTGCCCTGGCGTCCCATGCGACTGATCCGGAGAGACCTGTCAACTTCATATTCTTGATCGACGTCTCTGGCAGCATGGTGTCCAAAGCCACCATGGTACCGGACTCCGACGGCCGGACGGTGACGCTCTTCGAGGCGCTGCGAGACGCGCTCGAGCAGATTGTCGAGGATGAAAGGCTGATCGGTCGCAACAGCAAGATCTCATTTATAACTTTCGGAACAAGAGTAGCAGAGAAGTCAGGGTGGCCATCCCGGCTGGCAACCGGCGACGACAGGCGACTTCTACTTGCCAAGATCCAGTCGCCCTCAGAGCTGCAAGCAGACAGGCACGGAGACACATACATGGCCGGAGCGCTCGATCTCGCCTACGCAAAGGCACAGCAATTTTCTGCCGGCAGCGATCCGTGCACGACGACTTTCATCATCATGTTGACGGACGGATGGGACGAGCCTCCCCCGGGAGCAAGGCTGAAAGTTCATCCCGCTGCTTCCAGGTTTGTCGCCAGGCAACAGCAAAGCCGATCAAAACTTGGCGTCAGTACCTGGCAGTGCCGGGTGATCGGACTGCAAAGGCTGCCGGACAGAAAGATTGGAACAACCACAGCGCGCCAGTTGGCCGAGTTGCTCGGCGGGGAATTTATCGATGTATCGAAGCAGGAAGGTTCATCCGTATCGGAAAGGATCTTTTCGGCTTTGAGGCAGACCATAGAGAGCCTGCGCGGGCAGATCAAACTGGCGGGCAAGACGCCCGTCGACTTCGGGCAAATCGACGAGAACGGCATGGCGTCGGCCACAGTCCCCGTCACGCTTAACTCTTGTTATGCGGAGAAGATCACGAACGTAAGCGGAACGTGGAACAGCCTTTCGCTCACCCTGGGTCAGCCCGAATACGTTCTCGATCCCCTGAGCGACCGTGCTGCCGGTCCGACCGGAGCTAGATACGACATCCAGGTCAAGGCCAGCGTGGACAGCGATTGTATGCCGGGTACCCACGAAGGAACTTTCGATCTTGTATCCACGGCTGATGCTCCCCGCAATGTACCGTTTCGCATAACCGTGCCGGCCAGGATCGCTTTTGAGCCGGAGGCAATCACGACCGTCGTGCGCAAGCGCGGCTTTCTGTTTCCGGAAAACACGGCCGCCGTCGCCGGGACAACGGCGCGCCTGCATTCTTATCGAAAGGTGCAGGCTGACTACGTGGTGCAACTGCAACCATCCATGCTTACGCTAGCAGCAACCGATCGAACAACAGCCGAGTTGGCCACCCTCTCTCTTGGCACCAACGAGGCATCGACGGTACGCCTCAACCTTAAGCAGCCGGCAGCGCCCGTAAGCGTCGCTCTGGCTGTTCCGGCACTGCAGGCGCCCGGACTCTACAAGGGTCAGCTCAAGTTTTCCGTTACGGGCTCGACCCGGGTTGTCGCTCCGGAGAGTATTCCGGTGCAGGTAGTGGTAAAGCCGAGTGCCTGGGAAGAGGTCAGCCCGCTGGCGCTGCCAATTTTGCTTCTGCTCGTGGGATCTTTGATACTGGCTGTCCTTCTCTGGCTTGCGAGAATGAAGAAGCAGGGAGGATGACAGTTCCGTGCCCAGATTACTGGTAAGTGTTCAGTGCTGAGCATTCCCCACCTGTCATTCTGAGGAGCCCCCAAATCCGTCACACTGATCCGCTGCTGATCATTGTGAGTGCTGAGCATTCCCCACCTGTCATTCTGAGGAGCCCCCAAATCCGTCATAATGATCCGCTGCTGATCATTGTGAGTGCTGAGCATTCCCCACCTGTCATTCTGAGGAACCCCCAAATCCGTCACACTGATCCGCTGCTGATCATTGTGAGTGCTGAGCATTCCCCGCCTGTCATTCTGAGGAGCCCCCGCAGGGGGCGACGAAGAATCTCTCACAGCAGCGCCTGTAGATAAGAGATTCTTCGCCTTGCTCGGCTTGAGAATCTCAGAATGACATTGCGGAGACGTCCTTGAGTGAATCCTTACGATTACTGTACTGGCTGAGTGCTGTTGGTAAGGCCACCGGCAGTGTTGCTTTACAAGCAGCAATCATCAACAAATGCAGGCGGTATTCAAGCGCCTCGGATTAGACAAGGTTGATATACTTGGCTTCGTGCAGGCCTGAAGGGCAGCGGGCCTGGGTGTTCCTGAAGTTGGCTGGAGGGGAGCTTCGCCATATGGAGCTGACGGGCTGGTACGCGATCCTGGGCACCGCCGCGGTATTGATTGCTGTCTTGATGAGATTCTCCGTCTATACCATGCTGGTGAAGTTCAACCGCTGGCTGCCGGAAAAGGCCACCAGGGTCGCCAACCTGGTAAGCGGAATCACCGTCGGTATCGCACTGGCGGCCATCGTGGTGAAGGCGATCTTTTTCAGCCACTGAACACGCTTTTAGTCACGGAGCAAATAGCATGGCAGTACGCACGATCCCATCTCTGGTTGTCGGGCTCGGTGGAACCGGCAAAAGAGCGTTGACCCATCTCAAACGGCGCATCTACGACACTTACAGGCGAACGGACCTGCCGTGGATCCGCCTCCTTTCAATAGACACGGACGACGCGACCGTCAACAATCCGCCCGTCGTAAGCCAGCTTACCGGGGAATACATTCACCTGTCGAGCTCCGAACAGAGAATCGTGGACCAGAGCGACACACCCAAGGTGATCAGCAACCTGGATGCACCGGAAAACAGGCACATTAAAGAGTGGTACCCGGATCCAGACGGCCTGGTGGATTTTCCGAAAGCAGCACGCGGTTCAGGACAGGTGCGGATGTTCGGGCGCATCGGTCTCTACAAGGGAGAGAACCTGCACACCTGTTATCGCTGGCTCCAGCAAGCCGCCCAGGAGGTCTCCGATCCCGCCGCCTGGGATGAGTATTCCGGATTCGCGATAGAGCCGGGATTGCAGTTCGTCTACGTGATTTGCTCGCTTTGCGGCGGCACGGGCAGCGGGATGTTCCTCGACATAGCGTACATGCTGAGAAAGATCGTGGGCGTCGATCCGTCGACCAG